>DATFYJ010000290.1:0-5427 GCA_035315105.1 Chitinivibrionales bacterium | reverse complement strand
CCTCCCCCACCAAGACTATTATTTTATTTTACCCCCCCCGCCACTCCCTGCAGCGCAGCGAGCGGATCGAACGCTATCGACGGCAGCGACCAGACAAGATACACGTTGGCCGTAACTCCTGTCCGGTTTACCGTAGCGTCGTTTACCGTAGCGATCTTCTGCCAGTTTCCGCCGCTGCCGGTCTTGTACGAATAGTCCCAGCTCGAACTCGTACCCAGCAGTTGGTAGCCGGCGCCAAGGCCGAGGTTGACGGCCGGCGACAGCGCGAATTCCAGGCCGCCGTTTGCACCGAACACGATTCCGGCATTGGTGAATGAGTAATATTCCTCGTCGCCGGTGATTGCGTTGCGCCCCTTATCGGTACCTATGACAAGCGACTCGTATCCAACCTGCGGCTGAAGGACAATGGCGACCCGTCCGATGTAGAATTTCTTGACAAGAGATAACTCGGCAGTCCATTCGAGCATCCACGACAGGCCCGCACCGCCGTGGTCATCCATGGCGTTAATGTCGTACAGGCTGTCTTTGTATCCCGACACCGCACCCGTTCCTACGCCGCCGGAAAGTCCGAAAAAGAACTGGTTCAGGCCGAACAGCCTGCCGAGGTTGTACTGGATGTCGATCCCGCCGCCGTAGGCGTTTACGAGCTTGAGATGATCGAAAAGCGGGGTCACGGTGTCCTTGACGGAAAACGCGAACATCCGTCCGCGTATCAGCAGGTCGAGCGGCAGCCTCGGGTATTCGCTGAGCACCGCGCCCACGTACGGACTGCCGCCGATCACCTCCGCCGACGACTTGTAGCCGTGCTCCGAGGAGGAATCCGCCACCGACGTCACCATCACCCACCCGGATTTTTTAGCCGTCTGCTTCCCGTTTTCGTCTTCGGTAATCTCCACGACCTGGTATTTGTCGTCGACCGAGATCCCCTCGCGCTTTCCCAGGTTGAACCCCACGCTCATGAATCCTTTGTCAACGACCTGCCCCGAGAGCCTGAAATCCGGGATCTGCTGGGTGGCGACCGTCAAATTGCGGGCGGCATTCTTGACCGCCGAGAGAAACGCGAATTCCCTGTAGTCAACCATGCCCGACCCGGTCGCGTAGTGCCGGTCCTTTATCGAAATGCCGGACGAATACGTGATGCTCTTTACGGCCGGGATCGCGCGCGCCTTGTCCCCTTTTGCCGAGATGCGGAACCATACGATTCCCGCCGCAAGCCCGGCCGAATACGTACTGTCTTTGAGCTCGGCCGTATACCCCCGTATGAGCGGCAGGAAAATGTACGCCGAGTTCATTACCTTTTCGATGTCGTCCATGGTGATGCCCATGGTCTTGGCCTTGTCGGCGATAAAGGAATTCCGCTCCTGTTCGCTGGTGAGGTTCGCGGCGCGTAGTTCCTTGTTGATGTCCACGATTTCGAGCACGCGCGCGACCACGGTCCGTTCCATGACGGCCGCGATGCTGTCGAGCATGGGATCGGTGCCGCCCGCCGTGGCAATACCTTCGTTGACATAGGGATACTTCAGCGCGTTGGCCTGGGCGGTGAAATCGAGCAGCAGAGAATCGGGAACGGCATTGTAATCGAACCGCCGCATGAAGACCGCGCGCTTCACGGCGTCGAGTATCTGCCTCACCTGATGGGGAGGCAGGTTCCTCACCGATTCGTCCATGAGCCACAGCGCGTCGATGTAGGTCACCGATTTGCGCTCGTACGCGCCGGCTTCCTTCGTGGACACCGCCTGGCCGGCCGCGACCACGGGCAGCATGCACACGACGGCGGAAGTCAGAAGAAATGTCTTTCGCATGAATCAACCTTTCGTGCTGTTGCGGACCGCTGGCCGAATCCTGCCGGCCGCAACCGGGCGCGGCGCGCGCCAGCTTGAGAATAATATCTGTTGTGCCGCGCCGCCGCGCCAGGGCTTCCGGGATGTAAACCGCGGCGCTACTTCCCGCCCGAAGCCGGGGGCTTGTTCTTGCCGGTGGTGTCGGGTGAGGCCGCGCTCGTATGCTGCACGGCTGGAGGTACCATGGCGGCAGGAGCGGCTGAGGACGCAGTTGCATGGAGGCCGGCTGCGGAATCGGGCCTTACCGGGGCAGGCTGCGTTGACGCGACCGGGACGGCGGACGGTGCTGCCGATTCCATGGCCGTCTGCGGCGCGCCAGGCTGCGAAGCGCCCGGCGGCATGCTTCCGCGATACATCCCGCGCGTGTATCCGGGAGGTACGCCCGGCGCCATCCCCGGACCTGGTTGTGAAAGGGGAACATGCCGTCCGGCCGACAACGAGTCCTTGTCGCTCAGAAGCGGCAGGGCGGTGTCAGCCGGCGCCTTTGCGGCCGCGGCCTGGTTCTGCGGCGGTTTTCCCGAAGCCTGCGTAACCGGTCCGCCGGATTTCCGCCTGTTCTTCATGGCCGCAATCGAATCGGCGACCGTCTTGAGCCGGGGCTTCGCTTCGTCGACGCAGTATGAGCACTTGGGAAACGAATCGCACAGCATTTCGTAAATGCCTTTGGCCGTTCTGTTCTTGTCAAGAACATTGTCGTAGATAAATGCCGCGGCGTACAGGCTCTTGGGCCCGAAGTCGGAATCCGGGAACCTACGGTACACTTCCAGGTACGCTTCGGCGGCCGAATCGGGGTTGTTGTCTTCCAGAAAGATTCCTTCGGCCGCCTCAAACGCGGCCCGCGCCGAATCGGCCCGCGTAAACACGGTTATCTTTTCGCCGCGCGCCTCCTGCGCCTTCTGCGAATACAAGTTCGACGGATACCGCGAAAGGAGGAGATGGTACAGGCTGTCGGCCCGCACGCTGTCCTTGAGAGAGTACCGGGCTATCCATCCCGCGGCGTAGAGCGCCTTCGGAATCAGCGCGCGGTGATGGGTGTCGCGCACCGCCGCGCAGAAGTAGCGGTAGGCCGAATCCGGACGGTCAAGTTCCAGCCAGTACAGCTCGCCCACCTTGAAATCGGGGCCCGACGCTCCTTCGCCTTTTGCCGTGTCGGGGGGCGCCTTGCCTTCAGCGTATTTGAGAATGATATCGAGGGCCTTGCTTCGCCTTGTGGCAGCGTCCTTGAGGTCGGCGTCCTTGAGGGACAACAGCGCCTTGTCGAAGCATTCCTTCGCCTTCTTGAGATCGATGCGACGCGTCTGGTAGATGCAGCCCATCTCGAACCACGCGACCCCCACGGCGTCGCCACCGTTGGCGCTTTCGGTGATCTGTTTGTAAACCGCCAGCGCCTGGTCGAGCCTGTCGAGGCTCTCGAGAAGCTCCGCCTTCTGCAGCATCATCGAGCCAAACCGCGAGTAGTACTGTTTGTTAACGAGCATCGCGCTGACGAGGTCAAGCGCCTGGACGTATTCCCCTTTGTCGCCAAGGCATGAAACGAGCAGGTAGTCCATACGGTACAGCTGGTCGGTGAGGTCGCGTTCGCGCGGGCACCCGCGCAGAACCGCGATGGCCTTGTCGTACAGCTTGAGGTCGCGGTACAACTGCGCGATCTTGATGGCAAGCTCCATTTTCCTGTCGGCCGTCTTGGCGCTCTTGTAGGTGGCTTCGAGCATCGCCACGGCCTGCGACTTTCCCTGCCTGCGAACGACGATTTCGGCCATGAGCATGCTCACATCCTGCCTTTTGTCAAGAGCAGGGTATCGTTCCTGGGCGATCGAAAGAGTCTTTTCAGCCTCCTCGAGATTCCCTTTTTTAAGCTGGGCCTTGCCCATATACAGGTACGATTCCGGTATGAGCGGACTTGCCGGGAACTCGCGCTGCAGCTGCGCGCAGATGCGGATCACCTTGTCGTACTCGCCAAGGTAGAAATCCGCCTTCCCCATGAGAAAGAGCGCCTTGTCGTGCCATTTCTTGTCCTTCGGATACACCTCGAACAGTTTCAGGCATTTGTCAACGGTCTTCTTGTACCCTGATTCGACCTCGGCGGGAAGCGTAATGGCGGAGTCCGGGTTGTTCTTGAGGAGCTTCTGGTGCGCCTTGAACGCCGTATCGAAGGAAGTTTCCGCATTGTAAAAGAGATTGAAATAAAGGCAGCCGGAGCAGAGGAGCATCACGCAGGCAAGAAGCAGCGCCGACCTTGACAAAAAGAGACGCCCGGCAGAGGCGCAAACAAAACCATTTGTGTGTCGATCCATCATGAAAAATGTGCGCCGAAAAAGTTGCTTATGCAGAAATATATATCGACGCAGAATACTACGGGCGTGCGCGGAAAAGATTGCCGCGCGCGGGTATTTTTCACGCCCGGCAGGAGCGCTTTGTATTTTTCTTCTGTCGCAATCCCATCAAAACGGGCCGGCGGTTGCAGCGCAGATTCCTTGTTCGGGCAACGCCGCATCGGAGCAGGTGCAGGATGACCGTTCGATTGTTCTTCGGATGCGCGCTCACCAGGCGGCGCGTGTCGCTTCCGCTCTCATGCGGGCTTCTCGCCGCCTTCCTCGCGGCGCCGCCGCCCCTTCTCGGCCAGGCGCCATCGCCGGCCGTGGTGAAGACAGTACCCGACAGCGGCGCCGCTTCCTCCGGCGCGGCCCGCGCCGATTCGCTCAGGCGAACCGCTCCGGCAATCGCATCCCCGTTGACGCCGCGGCAGCCAAGCCAGGCCGCCACGGCCGCGGACTCTCTGCGCAGGGCCGCCAAACGTGATTCGCTGACGCGTGAAATCGCCCGCACCAAGCAGCAGTACCTCACGTTCCCGTCGTCGCCCGATTCGATCTTCGGGATCAGCGGGCTTGGTCAGTGGCATTTTCTTCACACCGACGCAATCGGCATTTCCGAAGCCGCGCGGACAATTCCTTCCATTGTCGCCGTGCCTTTCGCGCTGTCCAGCGGCGTCAACCGGTTCATGTACTATGGCTTTCCCCTTCTGCCGAACGGCCTGTATTTCGACAACAATCCGTTTCCGGAAAATCCGACCTCCATGGCCGGGACCGACGACATTTTCTCGACCCAGGTCACGCAGGTTTCCTGCAGCGGTCCCCGGGGGCTTGATGTGAGCAGCGCGCCCTCCGGGCTCATCATACCCCAAACGGGCCTTTTGTGGGAAAACGGCGTGTTCGGCGAAAACATTCTCGGCGTGAGGTTCTCACGGCCGCTCACCCGCACGACCGACTTCGCCCTGTCCTCGAATTACCGCTATTTCGCCCCCTACACCTACGTGACCGCGGGAGACATGACCTCGCTGTACGATTATTTCATCGCCGACACTTCGCTTCTCGAAAACGGCGGCAGAAATCCGATGTCCAGCGAAACAAACATGTCGCTCGTGCTTGCGTCGCACGCAGGCCCCTGGGGAAACGCGTGGATTTCGTATTCGTATGAGGACGCCAAGGACGATCTCGCCGTGCAGCAGGTGGACTCGACGAGCGATACGACCGCGCTCGCGTGGGAGTCGCTGTGGCGCTACGCGAACGTCCTGAGGGCGCAGGCGCAC
>DATFYJ010000289.1:0-4140 GCA_035315105.1 Chitinivibrionales bacterium | reverse complement strand
GCAAACATATTCAGGAAGGACGCGGAGCCGGTGTTCGCAAGCGGGCTCGAGACCGAATACCGTGTGATCGCCGACGCGAATTATCCTACGTCAATGCACTGCCACAGCATTATTTCTGTGGAAGGAATAGAGCGGGCCACGGGCAGGCGCTCGGCCTACGAGCCGCAGTATTCCTTTACCATGGGCACGGGCAGGCTGCGCACGTTTGCGACACAGTACCGGCTTGCGGCCGACGGAAGGCGCGATCTGTATCTATCGCTCGGCGGCGACATGCTCGGCGGCGCCGCGCCGGGGGACATTCGCGAAGAGAGCCTTTCCATAGAAGCATGGTGCACCAACGGGATGTTGCCGCGCGAGGAGGTCCGCGAGGGCGGCATTACCAATCCCGGTGCGGGTTTTCCCGACTATGTTTCGTTTACCAATATCACGAGGCCCACGCTTCCCGCGGTGCCGCCCAAAGAAAGCGATTACCTCTGGATGTGCATCTCCCATCTCGGCTCGACCTGCACCACGCTCTCGTCGCCCGACGCGTTCAAATCGCTTCTCCGCCTGTACGACTGGTCGAACAGCGAAGGCCGTGCGCGGCGCGTTGCCGCGGTTGCCGACGTGTCGTCGAAGCCCGTGGAGCGCATCGTGAACGGCTCCGCGCTCCGCGGCGTGGAGTTCACGGTGTCGCTCGCCGAAGCGGAGTTCCTTGACGTGGGCGACGTGCACCTGTTCGGGCTCGTGCTCAAGGAGGTCCTGTCGCGGTATGTGTCCGTCAATACGTTCCTCGACCTCGTGTTCGTGCTCACGCCGTCGGGCGCGGTGATGCGGTGGGATTCGCTGGAGGGAAAAAAGTGGCTGATCTGATACAACGCCTCTGCGACGAGGGACACAATTTCAACTTCTTCCAGGCGCTTTCGCTCCTTGAGGAGAAATACCGCACCGAGCAAGGCATGGCCAGGCCCGTCGAATCGGGCATGGTGCGCCTCGTCCCGGACGCATCGCTTTCCTTTCCCGCCGGCGACATTAGCGCCGTGCGAACGACAAAACAGGGCATTGAATTCGTGCTGTCGTTTATGGGGCTTATCGGCGTATCGTCGCCGCTGCCCCTTTACTTTACGGAATACATCGCCCGCCACGAGGACACGTCGGAGCCGTTGCGCGATTTTCTCGCCCTGTTCAACCACCGCCTCTACTCGCTGTTCTACCGCGCCTGGCAGAAATACCGGTTTGTTTCCATGGCCGCCGGTGGCCTTTCGGCCAGCCCCATGGCGCAGCGCATCGCCAGCCTCGCCGGCATCGGCCGCGACATGCTCGGCGACCCCTTTTATTCGCGCCTGCTCGCCTATACCGGAAGCCTTGCCGGCAGGGTGCGGAGCAAGGATGCGCTGCGCGCCATGCTGTCGGATTTTCTGGGCGGCCTGCCCGTTGCCCTATGCGAATGGCAGCCGCGCTGGACCGAGATACGCAATCCGCCCCGGCTGGGCGTGGACTCGCGCCTCGGCACCTCTGCAATGCTTGGCACCAGAACGTGGGACCTATCGGGCAAGTTCCGCGTGTCGATCGGCCCTCTTTCGCGCGGCACCTTCGAGACGTTTCTGCCGGGCTCAGAGAACATTTCGGCGCTTAAAAAGCTGGTGACGCTGTTTATAAGCGATCCGCTCGAGTTCGACATTGAAGTGAAGCTGGAGAGCAGCGAGCTGGTGCCCGTTATTCTCGGGAAGGACAATAGCAGGCTAGGGGAAACATCGTCGCTTGGTGAATCCGTCATGAAAAGCGATATTCAGGCGATCGTGATTCAATAATGCCGCCCTCGTTCCTGCGTCGGGGCATCTGCTATATCAAGTTTGAAGAAAACATCTTTGCTCATCCAGACGTATTTTTATGCCATCATTATGAAGAATTCTGACGTGACCTGGACACCATTTCATCAATTCGTCGCCGTGGCAAGGCGATTCGTCCCCATGCTTTCAATTTCGGCGCTCGCATGGTTTGCGTTCACCTGCTCGAATCCCCTTGACAAACAGCCTCTCAGGCCCGTTCTTTCGATCGTTGCCGACACCACGGTTTCGGTGAAGGATTCGGTTTGCCTTGTGGCCCGCAGCGTCGCCGGCGGCGGAAAGGCGGCTGTCTATCTCTGGTTCCTTGACGGCCGCACGCTTACCCCCCCTGCCGCGGCCGACAGCATCTGCCGCCTGTTTTTCGGCATTGCCGATACCGGCGGCCATGTCGTTATTGTGAAGGCGATGGGCGAAGGGAAATCGGTGTCCGAGCCGGACACCGTCAGGGTGACGGTCCTTTTGCATCCGCCGACCGTGCATCTCCTGACCAGGGACACCACGGTTTTTCCGGGCGACACGGTGAAAATCATTGCGCAGGGAACGGATTCCAACGGCACCGTGATAGCGTATCGCTGGTCGATCGACGATACGACCGTCGCGTCGCTTACCGCTGCCGCCGGAACGCTTGCGTGTACCTTTCCGCCGGTTGCCGCAGCGCACCGCATCCGCGTCATTGTCATGGACAACGACAGCATCCTTTCCGCGCCGGACTCAATCGTTGTCACGGTAAAAGCCGATTTTCCCCGGATAGCGGCGGAGCGCGACACGGTGCTCGCCGCCATAAATGATACCGTGATCGTCCGAGCCGCACGGGTGGACACGTTTTCAAGTCCGGTCCGGTGGCTTTGGGCGAGAAACGGCGCCGCTTTTTCCGACACCACGCAGGGTCCCTCGTTTGCCGTGCGGTTCGGCCGGGCCGAGGTGGGCCTCAAAACGGTGCTCGTAAAGGCCCTTGACAGCCACAAGCTTCAGTCCAACCTCGATTCGGTGCATGTTGCCGTTCATCTTTACGCTCCCACCGTGTCAATCGTGCATGACACCACCGTTCTTATCAACGACCCCGTCACCCTGCGCGCGCACGGCGCCGACACCAACGGCAGGGTGGTGAAATACGTCTGGGCCATGGACGGCTCGCATTTTTCCGACACCACGCTCGGAGATTCCGTTGTCCACACCTGGAGCAGGGCCGATACCGGAAAACATATTGTTGTGCGTGTCAAGGCATTCGACGACGATACCATTGAATCGAATACCGATTCGACGCATGTCACCGTGCACCTCAAACCGCTCCCGGTGGTTACGGTGACGGCCGACACAACCGTTTTCATCAACGACAGCTTTTCCATTTCGACGCAGGGAACGCCCGGCGGCACAAGCCCGGTGACGGCGTTCGTGTGGGCGCTTGACGGCAAGCCGTTCGGCGACACCTCGGCGACAGGGCGGAAGACGCTCCGCTTTTTCAGGGCCGATACCGGCAGGCATGTCGTGCGGGTGGAGGCGATCGACCGTGACACCATGGTGTCACTTCCGGAATCAACCGTGGTGCAGGTGCGGCTGGGAATGCCTGTTGTAAAGGCCATGAACGACACCGTTGTGTTCATCAACGACACGGTCGCAGTGCACGCCGCGGGGTCGGACACCAACGGCGTTGTCGTACGCTACCTGTGGTCGATTGACAAGAGCGGATACGTCGACACCACGGCGCAGGGCCTGTTGAAGACCGTCTGGCGCATGCAGGACGCGGGACATCACACGGTTCGGGTAATTGCGGTTGATGATGACACGATTTCATCGAGGCCGGACTCCTTCGCCGTTATTGTTCGCCTCGGAATGCCGGTGATTCAGGCGCAGCGCGATACCTCGGTTCGCTGGGGCGACACCCTGGTACTCGTGACAAGAGCGAGCGACACAAACGGATCAATTGTAAAGTACCTTGTCAACACCTCGGGAGCCGGTGCGTGGACCGACAGCTCATCCAACGACACGATCAAGTTGACAAGCAGCATTCACGCCGCGAAAAAAGTCATTGTAGGCGCCCGGGACGACGACGGGCTCGTGACAGCAGACACGTTCACGGTGCAGTTCCTGGCGAGGCCGTGCACGCTGAGCGTGCGCGGCCTGCGGCCGCAGGACACCATCATGGTGCATTCCACGGATCCGAAACCGTTTACGGTTCCGCTCTCATTCTCCGCAGGACGCAAAGACGCCGTTGCCGACACGTTCACCTATTCGGTCTGGTGTGGCGCTTCGCCGGCCGCACTTGCCGAAGGTCCCCGCAGCGGGGACACGACAGGAGCGCTTTCCGCGGCGGACA
>DATFYJ010000288.1:0-6095 GCA_035315105.1 Chitinivibrionales bacterium | reverse complement strand
CACAGCCATTTTGCCTACGGCGGCATAGCCTCGCTTGACCAAAAAGAGAGAGCGGCCGCGGAAAAGCTGGGAAAAGGCGCAGTCGACCTTACGTACGGCCCGCTGAAATCCTCCTGGCACCCGGACGCCGGTCTTGCACCCGCATTTGTTCTTTGGAACGGGTCGTACGGCTATGATATCGCAACCGTGGGCATTCAAAAAATGTACCAGAACCTCAAGGAAAGCATTGCCGCATTATGTACCTACGAAACAAAACTCGGCGGCAGTCTTTACATCGCCATTGAGCCGAAGCCGAACGAAGGCCATCCTGCATTGCTTCTGCCAACCGTTGCAAGCGCCCTTCTCTTCTGGTACAAACTGGAGGCGGAGTTCGGCATTAAGCGCGAGAGAAAGGGAATCAACAAGGAATTCGGACATTCGGAAATGATCGGCCTCGACCATGTGTACGATTCCGTTGAGGAGCTTGACAACAATGCAATGCTGCACATGCACATGAACAGCCAGGGCTACAACGACGGCATCATTCTCGGCGGTCCCGGAAAGTTCGACATTGACCATGGCGTCCGCATCAACGGCATGAACATTGCCGTTGCCGGTCTTCTGCAGGCAAGCGGCTACGGCCGCTGGAAGGGTCACGACATGACGGTGCGGCCCTACGACAATGAAAAACAGGGCGTCGACCGTGTGGTCCGGAGCATTTGTTCGTGGGAGGCGTGCGACAGGGCGGCGGCCAGGCTTGATGCGAAACAGTTGATGAAATATCTCTCCCAGAGAGAAACAGCGAAAGCCGAAGACATGATGCGCGAATCGGTGGTTGAAGCGTGCGGTTACTTCAGGGAAATGTACCACTGATCGCGGAACGCGCGACAAAAGGAAAATTCATGACAAGCGACACCGGAAGCAAAGCGTATGTGATATTGCTTACGCTCGTTGCCACCCTCGGTGGCCTCTTGTTCGGGTACGATACGGCAGTGATCTCGGGAGCCGTTGGTTCGCTCAAGGCATACTTCATCGATTCGAGGAACCTGGGTGTTGACGCAGGCAATTCCCTTCTCGGATGGACAACATCAAGTGCATTGCTTGGATGCATCATTGGCGGCGCTTTGGCCGGGGTGGCAAGTCACAGGCTTGGAAGGAAAAAGGCGATGCTCGTGTCCGCGCTCCTCTTTTTGGTCTCCGCAATAGGAACCGCGCTGCCGAAGCAGTTGATCATATTTGTTCTCTTTCGCATCCTAGGGGGCATCGGCGTGGGCATGGCCTCGATGCTCTCCCCGATGTACATCGCCGAAATCGCGCCCGCGTCCATCCGCGGGAAGCTCGTTTCGTGGAACCAGTTCGCCATCATCTTCGGCATGCTGGTTGTATATTTTGTCAACTACGCAATTGCGCTTCAAGGGAACGAAACCTGGCTCAACGCGGTCGGGTGGCGCTGGATGTTCGCCTCCGGCGCCGTGCCGGCGCTGCTTTTTTTTGTGTGCCTGTTTTTTATTCCCGAGAGCCCCCGCTGGCTCATGATGAAGGGCAATGATGCCAAAGCCGTGGCCGTGCTGTCAAGGGTTGGCGGCATAAACCACGCAACGGTTGAAGCGGACGACATCAGAAAGTCGCTGCAGCAGAAAAGAGGGAAGATTTTTTCATACGGGGCCCTTCTCGTGTTCATCGGCATCATGCTTTCCGTGTTTCAACAGGTGACCGGCATCAATGTCATCCTGTACTATGCGCCCGCGATTTTCAAGAAGATGGGCAGCAGCACAAACGTTTCGCTTTTGCAAACCATTATCGTAGGAGCGGTCAACCTTATCTTTACGGTCATTGCTATCCTGACCGTGGATAAATTCGGCCGCAAGGCGCTGATGCTGATCGGGTACAGCGGCATGTGTGCGGGCATTTGCGGCGTGGGCGTGACGGCGTATCTGCAGCAGCCCGGGCTTGGAATGCTTTTTATGATGCTCTTGTATATCGCTTGTTTTGCCCTTGCCGCTGGGCCGGTGACGTGGGTCCTGCTATCGGAGATTTTTCCCAACAATATTCGTGACAGCGTCATGTCCATCGCGGTTGCAGCTCAATGGATATCCAACCTTGCAATATCGTGGACATTTCCGGTCCTTCTTGGCAATGTCTTTCTCAATGCGAAATTCCACGGCGGCTTTCCGTTCTGGCTCTACGGCAGCATGTGCGTTTTGACCGTGCTTTTCGTTTGGAAACTAGTACCGGAGACAAAGGGGAAGACACTCGAAGCGATGGAAGCGTTGTGGAAGAAATGAACTGCGCACAGGAAAGGGAAGCCGCAGGCTTCGCTTTTTTATTACACAGGTTGCCTTCCGTCTTGCGGAGCCCGTGCCTTTCATAGAGTGTCACTTGCCAGAATGGTTCCGCGCCATAGAACGCCTCTCGATGATGGTTCCCTCAGCTTCAATGACAACTTTCCGCCGCGGCGATGAAACCGAGGACGGTCGCACCGCGTATCGCAGCATTATGCTCACGATCCCGTTCAGGTTGAAATCATATGACGTGATCTGGTGTTCCATTGCGTCAAGCGTATTATCAAAAGATATGATTGAAAGATCCTCCGGCACGCGGATCTTGTTTTCCTTCAGGAAGTCCAGCGCGAGCGTCGCCGTATAATCGTTGGCGGTGACCCAGGCCGTAATCGCCTTGGTGCCAAGCGCCTGCTTAAACAGCGGAATCATTCGATAGTAGATTTCGCCGGTTGCGCAATTCCATTCGGTGAGGTACTTTGAGATATTGTAACTGATATGCCCGAATTTTCTGAAGAATTCGGAATCGGCATATTTCTGCCATTTGTCGTAGGCTGCCGCTAAGGCCTGAATGTCCTCGGGTTTTTCATGATCTTCCTGCAGAAAATCCCACTGGAACGCATATTGATCGAGCACAAATGAGTGCACGTTGTTCCCATACCCTGCATCACTAAAAATTTCTCTGATTCTATTATTACGCTGTATCGACCAGAGCGCTTTGTGAAAGGGGGAGATAAATGCGATGTTCGTATGTCCAAGGCTCAGAAGGTACTGGGCCACCCGCCGCGGGGGATGCGCGGATGTCGTAACGGTGAAGAACTGAAACCGGGCATTGTTCGATATCTGCATCGAGGCTTCCCAACCGCCCACTACGTCAAGGACCGCAACGGGCCTTTTCTGGCTCGCGAGTTTCTGAAGCACTTCTTCCGGAGGAATCCCTAGGTTCGCGACGACAACGATGAAGCTCATGATGTTGTCGTTTGAAAGATCATACGGCTTGCGGGTCACGGTGTCGACAAAGCAGAGTTTGTTGTTCCGGCGGCAATACACGACGATATCAAGAGCGATCTTTGATTGTATGCATCCGGATTCAAGGATGCGGAAGTAGTTTTTGTCCTGGTAATCGACCCAGAGCGTTCCATCTTCCCATCCGCACCCGATCGCCACGATCCTGGCCGTTGCTTCCGATTTGGCAAGCGCCGGTACAATATACCCGCGCTGACATGCCTTTATTATCCCCTTCGAAGCGAGTTCATCAAGGGCCTTTCGCAGAGTGGGGTAAGAAACATTGTAGATCCCCTGCAGTTCTTTGCAGGAAGGCAACAGCTGTCCTGGATGAAATCTTCCGGTAAGAATGTCCTGCTTAAACTGCGAAAGCATTTTTTGCCATAAAAGCTCGGTTCGTTCGATACCCTGGTATTTGTCTGTCGGGACGGTTTCTGCGGAAGCGCCTTTCATTGATTTTGGGAGTTTCATCCTCGCGGTTGATCCGATCCCTTTTCTGGATCGGGAAACAATCCCCTTCGACCTGAGAAGGTCGATTGCTTTCCACATAGTAACAAAAGAGACATCTGCGGCCTTTGCAAGGGATTTCATAGGCGGGAGTTCCCGGCCTAGTTTTTTGGAGACGATCCCGTGCATGATAAAATCGATGGCTTTCTGCATCCCGGGTCTTTTTTTCATGGCATAGGAGTCCTTTACGAGATTTTTCTTGCCGCGGGTTGGTTCCCACTAATCATACTTCGGTGGAACGGACCTTTATTGTGGGCTGCTCCAATGGGGCGTCAGGAAAGGGAAATGAGTGTGACTTGGATCTGCAGGTTCCATGCGACATAGTGAATCGCCCTCAGTATGTTAATAAATATATAAATTGTGTAAACCAAGTAAATAGGTTACTCGCGTTCTTTGTGTGCCCACGTCTTAAATTGTTCAAAGGTTGTTCTCCTCATATCAAGCCAAAACAAAGGGGAAGCGGCATGATCAAGATCATACTGAAGTCGCCATTCTTTCTCTTCTCAGTCATTGCCACGCTTTCCGCCGCCCCGGCACCATTTCGCCTCCTTGCTCCGGACAGCGTCTGGACAAAAGCGCATATTCCTGTCTTTATCTGGCAAACGAGCAGCGGAGCCGACCAATACGAAGTCTTGGTCGATGGCGCCAGCATTGCCGCTCCCGTTACACAGACATCCCTGACCGCGCCGCACCCGCTTGCCGATGGCCGGCACACCTGGTTTGTCAAGGCGACCGGCGGGGGCGCCACCGTAAACAGCGCGGACACGGGCGTTTTCCACATCGGAACCCCTCCGGTGCACTTGTGGGACTATACCGACGGGTTTGAGCGGGGAGACCTCAACGATTACGTTTCCCACGGGATCGGCGTAACGGACAATGCGCTTGACGGATCGCATTCCGCAAGCTACGGGAGCCCCTCCGATACCATGGTCATGCACTACGCCTATAACTCCGCCTTCGCCAATACGCAGGAGGCTGAAGCGTCCGTGCTGTTCAGCTTGGACGATGCAAACGTGGACGTGGGCGTTGGGTTTGCCGATGAGAACGGCGTCTGGTGCTATGCCATGATCGACCGGGCGAACAAAAGCATCAATATCGAGCGCCGGGCCGCTTATTCGATTTTTCCTCACACCGAAAGCGGGTTTACAAAAACAAACTGGACCGAGCGCCAGGAAAACGGGTTTTACATCTGGTGTTCCGACACGCAGCCGCTCCCGTCGCTGGACCAAGGGACCAAGTACATTTTGAAATTTCAACTGTCGAACAGGCTGCCGTCTTTGGGAAAGGCGGCGCAGGCGATCGTGGAAACCGCGGACAGCACCGTGGTGTGCTCTGTGCGGAGTTTTCTTGACGATGTGTATGCGCCGCACCCGATGTTCATCATAAAGAACGGCAATGCGCGTGTCGACGATTTCAGGTATCAGCTTCTTGACAGATGGTCATACAACTGGAAAACCCACATTGGGTGTCTCAATCCAACCTGGGCAGGATTTAACCCGGCAGTCTGGCGTGATGCCAGCAATAAGTGGTGGTTGACGGCTAGGACGGACAATAAGATCCGGTGGAGCTCGGACGGTATCAATTGGTCGACACAGACCGCGAATGCGCCGCCGGTAAGCATCATGGACCCGGCGATTGTGGGGATGCATGGCGATCCCTGGAACGACGGCCGGACCTATCTCGCGTCGTGCAACGGCTGCTGCTTCGACTCCGTGCGAATCTTTTATTCCACCGACCTCTCAAGCGGCAACTGGACCTGGTGGAGCCAGCACCCGGGATTGACGTTGTGCGGACGCGAGCACGTTTTTCTCGACACCAGGGACTGGCCGACCCTCGATTCCATCCGTTACAACGGCAGCGCGTACCGGTTCGTCAATATCCTCGAAGGCGACATCGGGCATGGCGGCAGCACCATGATGAAATTGTCAAATGACCAAAAGACGTTTGTCCAAATCGAGTGCGCCGATCTGTATGGAAATGCGACAAACAAGCCCATGTTGCAGAAAAACCTCTGGATGATGGAATGTCTGAATGTGGTGTCGAGCTGCGGCATGGCGCTTGACAGCAATATCCGGGTCATGACCTTCAAAGACGGCGGCGGCAACTACGAAAAGGCGATTCCTCAGGAAGTGATTCTTGACGGTAAACAGCCCTGGGTGGCGAAGGCGATGCAAACGATCCCGGGTTTTCCGTATTACTGGGGCAACCGGCATGTTGCGCGGGACAAGAACGGCGCATCGTGGTACGGCGGCTTTTGCCAGTGGCCGTCGTGTTTCGTGTGGGTTCCGGAGGAGAAGACTGCCTATTGTTACTGGGGCGAGGAAA
>DATFYJ010000287.1:0-5700 GCA_035315105.1 Chitinivibrionales bacterium | reverse complement strand
CAAAATAGCCGTGGATTCCGGCGCTCCCCTGGTGCCGGTCGTCATCCATTCCGATCTTCCCCTCATGGCGCGCCGCAGAGGTAGTATTTTTCCTCCGCGACGATTCCGCTACATGGTCCGATTTCTTGAGGCATGTACCGGCGAACCCGGCGAGACCGCGGCCGACTTTGCGCGGCGCGTGCGCAGCCTGATGGCGGCCGAACTCGCGGACCTTGACAAAGGAACATGCTGGGAAACCAGCCGCAGGGACGGTGACGAACGATGACCGGCGCTACAAATTTCACCATGGAAGATATCCTTTCGATACTTCCCCACCGCCCGCCCTTCCTTTTTGTGGATCGAGTGGTCAAGCTTGTGCCGGACAGGGAAATCGTGGCCGAGCGCGCCATTCGGAGCGACGAGCCGTTCTTCGCCGGCCATTTTCCCGGAAAACCCGTGATGCCCGGCGTCCTGGTGACCGATGCGCTCGCCCAGACCAGCGGACTATTATGGGGGCTCTCAAAAAAGGTGAAAGGCGCCGCTCCCGAAAAGGAGCCTGCGATTTTCTTCCTCGCCTCGGCAAGCATGAAATTCATCAGCCCTTCGTTTCCGGGCGAAACGCTCGTGCTCCTTTCCAAGTGCGAAACCAGCTTCGGCAGCCTGTTCAGCTATTCCGTCGAGGCGTGCGTGGGTAGAAAAACGGTGGCCAGGGGGACCATGGCGCTTGCAATGATGGACGGCACGCCATGAAGATGCTCCTGTTGCGCGCGTATCCGCGGAAAAACGGCTTCACGCGGAGCCTCACCGACCTCTTTGTCAAGGGCGCGCTCGAGGGAGGCGCAAACCTGCTCGACCGCGACCTGCCGTCGCTTGACATAAAGCAGTGCCTCGGCTGCTACGGCTGCTGGGTCACCTCGCCGGGGACCTGCGTGATCCGCGACGACATGGCAATGATCCTGAAGGACATCCTCGACGCGGAGATGGTCGTGTGCGCCACGCCGCTCAACGCGTTCACCGTGAGCAGCCACCTCAAGAACGTGCTCGACCGCACCCTGCCGCTCACCCAGTCGAAGTTCGAGCAGTCGCCGCTCGGCACGGTGCGCAATGCCCTGCGCTTCCCGGAAAAATGGCCTAAAAAAATCGCCGCGATTGTGGTGGGGGCGTTCAAGGGCGACGAGAATTTCTCCGCGGTGAGGAGCATGTTCTCGCTGTATGCCAATGCCATGTCCATGGAACTGTGCGGCGAGCTCGTGCGGCCCGAATCGTACCTGCTGCAGTTCACGCTTGCCAAGCCGCTCACGGTCAAGTCGATAGAAGCCGCCTTTGTCAAGGCAGGGTACGAGCTCGCTTCGGAAGGAACGATCTCGGCCGAGACGCAGAAAAAGGCCTCGGCGCCATTGTCGCCCGACCTTTCCTATTTCAGCAAGTACTCGAATATCTACTGGGAACACGCCCTTGCCATGGGGGAACAATCGAAGGACCTGGACCTCCTGAGCAAAAACGTGATGTCGGACGTGCGCATCCTGATGCAGGAAATGGCGAGGAGCATCGACCCGCTCGCCACCGCCCGCCTGAAGACCGTGCTCCAGTTCGAATTCCCGGACAAGAAATACGCGGTGACCCTTGCCGTGGACCACGGCGTCTGCACGTTTACGGAAGGGAAAGCCCCGTCGCCGGACCTCACGGTCACGGTCAATGCCGACGTGTGGGCCAGGGTGTTCATGCGGCAGATCAATGTCCGCGACGCGCTGATGAGCAAGCAGATTGTGCTGGCGGGAGACAAGTTTATTTTCTCGCGGCTCGACAGGTATTTTCCGCCGCCGGTCACTTAATTGTAGAATGCAGAATTTAGATTGTAGATTTGAAAACCGAAGAAAACGGTTCTCAGGCTTCAATTCCTACTTCCGCTGCTTTTCGGTATTGTAGCCTTTTTCATCATACGGCTTCAGCTTGTCAAGCCACAGCTCTTCCAGGGTTCGTAGGTCATCTTCGTATTTGTAAAGAGGATCGTCTTTGGGTTCCAACGTATCAATAACCTCGTACGAAAAATTCGTTTCCCCGCATGTTTCGAAGTCGGCCTGGAGCGCGGGATTGGGGAACCTGCCGATCTTAAGCTGGAAGAGGATGCTGTTGAACTTGGTGTCGAGGCTCTTGGAGCTTCCGATGAGAATCTTCCCGTTCGCGGTATTGGTTACGCGAAATACTCCCATGGGAGCAACGCGCTGTTTGTAGGAGCGAATGAGATCTTTTCTGGAAGACATGGAATCCCGCGCGTCAGGACGCTGCGGCAAGGTCGTGCGCCGCGCGGTTGAGGCCGGTAAGGTTGTTGACATTATAGACTCTGGTGATTTTCGGATATCCGTTCACCCGCACAAGGCCCGACAGCACCCGCTGCGGTCCGATCTCAAGGAAGACATCCGCTTTCATCGTGCGGAGCGATTCCATGCACGCGCGCCAGAATACCGGCCGCACGAGCTGCTGAGTGATAAGGTCCTTGATGACCGCAGGATCGTCCACGAACGTTCCCGCGGCGTTGAGCATGAGTGGCGTGCGGGGGGCGTGAAACGGGACGGGCGCCACCCACACGCCGAATTTCTCCTTGGCGCTTTCCATAAACGGGCTGTGCCACGGACCGGCAACAAGTATCGACTTCGTCTTGCCGATGCCCGCGGCGTGAAGCAGACGCGAAAATTCCTCCAGCGCCCCCATGTCTCCCGACACCACGATCTGGTCCGGGGCGTTGTCGTTTGCAAGCACGATGTCACGGGGCCTGTTCATTGCCGAGAGAATCTCATTCACTTTGTCAAGAGGGGTGAACAGCACGGCCATCATGCCGCCGTTGCAGAGGGCCGCGGCCTCGTCCATGAATTCGCCCCGTTTTGCCGCCATGACAACCGCTTCCTCGTCGGATATGATGCCGCTTGCGGCAAGCGACGTTATTTCGCCCAGCGAATGGCCGAGCACGGCCGCAGGAGCGATGCCCCGCTCGCGCACGTGCCGGAGGTAACCGAGCGACACGGCGGCCAGGAGCGGCTGGAGGAACTGGGCGCGGCGCAGGCGCTTTTCCGGCCCGCGCAGGCACAGCTTTTCGAGGTCCTCGTGGGTGAGGTCGCTGCCCAGTTCCACGAGCGAGCGGAAATGGGAGTCGCCTTTGAAAAGGTCGCTCCCCATGCCGATTTCCTGAGATCCCTGTCCGGGAAAAAGAAAGACGATCATGAAACGGTCACGCCACGGTTGAGGTGAGGCCGCCGTCGACGACAAGCGCCTGGCCGATAATGTAGGAAGATTCGTCGGAGGACAGAAACGCGACCGCGGCCGCGATTTCCCCCGGCGTCCCGAAACGTTTGACAAGGATCCTCGCGAGGTTCTGCTGCTTCACTTGGCGCGGCATCCTGGCGGTCATGTCGGTCTCCACAAATCCGGGCACCACGGCGTTCACGCGGATGCCGCGCGGCCCGAGTTCGGCGGCAAGCGAACGGGTGAAGGCGATAAGGGCGCCCTTTGAGGCCGCATAGTTGGTCTGCCCGCCGATGCCCACCAGCCCCGAAACCGAAGCGACATTCACGATGACGCCCTTCTTGGCCGCCATCATGGGACGCGCGACCGCCTTTGCAAACCGGAACGCGCCGTTGAGGTTGGTGTCGATGACTTTGTTCCATTCGTCGGCGGGCATCATCATCAGGTACTGATCCGACGTGATTCCCGCGTTGTTGACGAGAATGTCGATGCGGCCCTCGCGCTTTACGATATCGTCAACGGCTTTTTCAATGGCGACACCGTCTTCCTGCGGGCAAAGAATCTTGTGCGCGCCGGTCTGCGAAGACGTTTCTTCGGCGGCCTGTTCGTGGCGGTGGTAGGTGAAGTACACAGTCGCGTTCTTTGAGCGAAAATCCGTCACCACGGCCCTGCCGATGCCGCGCGAGCCGCCGGTGACAAGCGCTATCCGCTTTGAGAACATGGTTGCCTTATGCGTTTAGTGAACCGGCTTTTACCGGCACCATAAAATAGTAGTTGGAGACGGCGCATGGCTTGCGGACGAAGAAAAAAGGGACTGCTGCGAGTGAACGAAGTTTGCGCCGCACCGGAAAAAAAATGCACGGTCTCCAGACCGTGCATGTACCCGACGAAGGTTTCGAACCATCAATATCCGGGATACTCCGCCTCTTTCTTGGCGTCCGCCGCGTTCTTGCCGTCGGCGGCCCACTTTTCGTAATCCTTCTTGACATCTTCAAAATCATTCGCACTCAAATCCTTCGAATCCTTGTCTTCGGGGTTCTTCTGCACCCAGGTAATCTTGCCTTTTTCATCCTCTATCTTCTTCGTGGCAGATTCGCCGTCCATCGGCGCGAAGGTGCTGGTGTTTATCTTGATAATGCCCGAGGAAAGTGAAACGACCGTATGCCAGATGAAGTACACCTTCCCGGCCTGAAAATTGTACTTTACTTTGGATTTGTTGGTGGCGTCGGCAATGATGTAATGTTCGCCCGGATCCACCGGGAAGGTAAGCATGGTGTTGCCTTCGGTTCCGCCCACGTACTTCTGATCGCAGTACACGGGAATGAACGTTGCTCCCATGAACGCCATGGGACGGACAAGCACGCACAGCGCCTTGTCGGCGGGCGGCTTGAGTTCCGGCACCGTCTTGTTGTAAATGAGGGCGGGCACACCGCACCCCAGGACAAAGATGAGCGATGCAACCGCGACTGTCAATGAAAGAGAACGCTTCATGGAACCTCCGTTTTGAAAAGGGTGAAAGCAGTTGGGAAGGTCAAATCATATCATTGTATGATCCAGCGCCGCCGAAGTCAAGGATGGCCGAAAAGAATCGGATCCCGGCGGCAAGGGAACGCCGCGCCGCATTTCTTCGGCACCATCACGTATGCTCCACCACCCGAATGTGCAATTCCCTGAGCTGTTTCTGCGAGGCCGGCGCCGGCGCGTTCATCATAAGGTCCTGCGCGCGCTGGTTCATGGGAAACGCGATCACCTCGCGGATGTTTTCCTCGCCGGCAAGCAGCATCACGATGCGGTCGATGCCGGGCGCGATGCCGCCGTGGGGCGGCGCGCCCAGCTTGAAAGCGCTGATCATGGCGCCGAACCGCTCGTCTACCGTTTCCTTTTTGTAGCCCGCGATCTCGAACGCCTTGTACATTATTTCGGGCTGGTGGTTGCGTATGGCGCCGCTCGACAGCTCGATGCCGTTGCACACGATGTCGTACTGGTGCGCCAGAATGTCGAGCGGCTGCTTCGCGCTGAGCGCCTCCATGCCTCCCTGGGGCATGGAAAACGGATTGTGAGAAAAAGCGACGCACTTGTTCTCCTCGTCCCATTCGTACATCGGAAAATCCACGATCCAGCAGAACCTGAACGTATCCGGATCGATCATGCCGAGGTCCCTGCCAAGCTTGGCGCGCAGCTCGCTGCACAGTCCATTGGTCGTCTGCGGCGAATCGCAAATAAAGAAAACCACGTCGCCCTTCCCCGTCCCGCAGAGCGATTCGATTTTTCCCAGCTCTTGGGACGTCAGAAACTTCATGAGCGGTCCCTTTACACCTGCGTCAAGCCACTGCAGGTACGCGAGCCCTTTTGCGCCGATGGACGTGGCGTGGTCCACGAGCTTGTCGAAGAAATTTCTCGGCTTGGAGGCAATGCCTTTCACCGGAATCGCCCTCACCACCGCGCCGCTCTCGATGGCGCCGCGGAACACCTTGAACCCCGCTT
>DATFYJ010000286.1:0-2198 GCA_035315105.1 Chitinivibrionales bacterium | reverse complement strand
TTTGTGTTCTCGAACCAATATTCCTGCCCGAAGGGGCCGCCGTAATTCACGATCAGTGTCGGCGTCTCGGCGATCCCCGACTGCGCAAAGATCTGCAGCACGTCCTTGTAAAGCGGCGTGATGGGAAGCGTGTGCTCGTTGCCGTGGAATCCGTCGATCACGTGAGTCAAGTTGAGCTTCAAATCCAGCCCGCCTTCGGTCGTCGGCATCATTTCCAGTTCTTTCGACGCCATCACCATGAACTGCCGCTGCTTGCGGTTGCCCACGATGTAGCTCTTGATGTTGTGCGTGCCGTAATACTTCCTGTATTTCGTCAAAACGCCTTTTGCTTCTTCCATCGACTGAAAATTGTTATCCGAGAAAACTCCAGGTCCCGTGGAAAAAGCCCGCAGCCCGATTATGTCGCCGGCGTCCACCAGATCTTGATAGGCAAACATGTCATTCGTACCAGTCTGCACGTCGAGGCCCGCGGTTACGCCGTAGGCTAGGTTGGCCAGGAACGCCCAGTTTTGTGTGTCCAGGATGCCGCGGCGAATCTCCGTCCAGTGCGCATGAGTATCAATAAAGCCGGGCACGATCGTTTTCCCTGCCACGTCGAACACCTTGGCCCCTGCCGGGACCGCGCCCTTCGGCCCGACGCTCTTGATGCGATTATCTTCAACCACAATATCCGCGTTCTTCAGGACTTCATCGCCTTTCATCGTCACCACGGTCGCGCCCCGCAGCACAATCGCCCCCTTCGGCGTCTTCCGCGGAACCTCAAGGTCGACGGCGGTCTCCTGGACGTTCTTGTCCTCTTCCTTCAATTTCTTCTCTACTTTTTTCTCGTCCTTCTTTTCTTCCTTGCTGGCATCTGCCGATGGCGCCCCGGCGTCTTTCTTGTCACCGTCCTTCTTTTCCTCTTCCTTTGGCGGTTCGAAAGAAATCGCGCTCAGCGGCTCGCGGAAATAACTGGCCCCGATCGCCCAAGTGATGGTCTTTCCGTCATCCGCCCAATTGAAATAATCCGCTCCGATATCCGTCAGCCGCTTCACTGGAACGGCCGGTGTTGAAACATCCACTGTAGGTGCCTCGCCGCCGACTACCGGCATTGCCATCACATAAAGCTGATTCATCACCTGTGCCAATACCCATTGCCCGTCTGGACTTGCCTTCACGTTGTCCGCGGGAACGGGTTCCTCCGCAAAGTAGATACCCTTCCCCTTCACTACGATATGCGTGCGGCGGTCCGTGCCGTCGAAACGCAGCGAAACAAGTCCCTGTGGCGTGTAGATATAAATCCTGTCCTTTTCGTGTGTGAAATGCGGCGATCCCGCACCTCGCGCCGGCAAAATCAAATTCGCGTCGCCACCTTGTGCTGGAATCCAGACGAGATCGGCGTTCTGGGTCTGCCCGTTGTCAAATTCAGTCATTTCGCGGTCGTAAGCATTTCCGCGCAGCGCCACGATCCGCGTTCCATCTGGTGACCAGACCGGATTGCTGTACAACGCGGCCGTCTTGGACAACTGTTGTGGCGTTCCTCCCGCAGCCCCCACCTTCCAAAGCTGGCCACCCGCGCTCGACCACGTCACATACGCAATGGATGCTCCGTCCGGGGACCAGGCCGGTTCGAACTCGCGAGCATTCCCGCTCGTCAGTCGGTGCGGCTTGCCCCCGGGGATATCCATGACGTAAAGGTGTGTCATCGCCGAGAAAACAATTTTTTTGCCGTCGGGAGATTCCACTGGATCTTGGATCAAGCGCACCTTCACGGGGCCTTGCTCCACTCTCTGCGGAAAATCCAGCCTCGGCCCTAGCTCTTGCGACACCTGCGCCGTAAAGGGAATTACACTCTCCGCGCCAGTGGCAAGATTCAGCCGCCGTATTTTTCCATCCTGGTTGTAAACGATTTCCTTGCCGTCAGGAAGAAATGCATATCCTGGAAAAACATCCCGCGTGAAGAGCGACTCCTGATCGTCGCGCGTCACGGGATACCTCACCCAACGGTCTTCCCCAGTCTCTAGATTTCGCAGACGCAAGCCCGTCTCCGTTTCATAACGGGTTACATAGACAATCTTTTTTCCGTCCGGGGAGAGCACTGGCCGAAACGCGCTCTCAGACTGGTTGATGATGTCGTCCTCGTCACCAGTCTTCCTGTCGCGCCGCGCAATATGCCACATCGGAAACTGTGCGTTGTAGTTCAGCGAACCAAGCTTCGT
>DATFYJ010000285.1:0-5115 GCA_035315105.1 Chitinivibrionales bacterium | reverse complement strand
AGTTGCGAGTGTGTCTTTATTTGAAAAACTCCCCTTGTATGAGGCGTTTTCAGATATTGACATCAGCGAATCACATAACGAGCCTTGTATCCAATTGAATTTGTTCGACATATAACCGGACACTACTGCTACAATATGTTTGATCTCAAAAATAGAAGAAGGCTTGCCGGATGCCAAATAGACAATGGAATTGTTTTGATCGTCATCATTTTCCGCGATTGCCCGGGCAATATAATTTCCAATATCCTCGCACCAGACATAATCTCTGAGGGTGTTTATAGTCCCGAAAATACGGCTCACTTCCTGACGTGCCCCATTAAAAATGAGTGTTGAAATTAATCCAAGCCTAAACCCCTTTCTTATAGGGCCGTAGACCGTGCTCAGTCTATATCAGTCTATAAATGTTTTTTATACTATTAACCGGCAATGAAAAAAGGAGCTCTTCTTGGATCATTTTCAAATGACCGTATGGCCGTTTCGGTGATGGTTTGTTACAACGATTGACATGGGTTTGACCTTCAAAAAGCCCGCCGGCAGAATTTACCAGATGAAATGAAACACGACCATTTTGAAATGATGGCGCCAGGGCTCGCATACAATCGAGAACTTTACGGTAAATCGCCAATTCGTTTCCAGCCTCGCGCTCCGTAGCAGAAAAGCCGGCTTTACCCGCACACCAAACCATACAAAGATCACTCGTCGCCTCCGCGCATAAGTGCGAAATACGGTCTGCGAGACGGCAGAGCTCATGGTCCTGTCTTGCCGGATCAGCATAGGAAAACTG
The DNA here is from genome assembly GCA_035315105.1 of Chitinivibrionales bacterium. Classification (GTDB taxonomy): domain Bacteria; phylum Fibrobacterota; class Chitinivibrionia; order Chitinivibrionales; family FEN-1185; genus FEN-1185. The sequence goes on along the minus strand of DATFYJ010000285.1, from coordinate 4,331 downwards.
CCATGTTTCTATTGAAAAGGTATACTGCTCGCACAAAGCGGAGAGAATGGATGTGCCTACAAGCCCTTCGCCGAAAACGGCAATGATCTTTTTCCGTATTTCAAGGTCATGCAGCAGAAACATCGTCAGTTTCTTCTTTTGTAAAGTAATCGCTTACTATGGCGTCCGAGGATCTCTCGATGATGAAAAAAGGAGGTTTCCCCTGGGAATGGAGGAGCATATTCGTGACATACTCCAAAATGACTCCTAATAGAAAAGCGCTGATACCGCCAAAAAAAAGAATGCTTAAAAAAATGGATGTCCAGCCCTTAACCTGAATCGAATCAGGCGTAACGATTTTTTGAATTAAAATAGCGCCGCCACACGCGATGCTGACGATAGTCGACAAAATGCCGATCACCGCCCCTGTGCGCAGAACCTTTACCGGAGATGATACTATCATTTTACGCGCGTGGCTGAGCAATTTCCATAGATTGTAGCCGCTTTTTTGATTTTGAATAAATCGTCTATCTTTTAAAGGGAGAGGCACCGTGTCGATGCGGTTAGAAAACCAGCCGAGTGCAATGTCAAAATACGTTTCATGAGAACAGACGCTGGCAGAAGCACGAGCCACTGCGCCGCGTAGCAGGCGAAAGCTGTTGAAAGAAGATATATGGGGATTTGCGGTAACGATTGAAAGGATTTTTTTGTAAGTAATCGAGCCCTGGTCGCGAAAAAACGAGTGGTGAACCGAAATGACCGGTTTTGCATAGACGATGTCAAGGTTGCGAACGACGGCAAGCCGCAGCATTTTGATAAAATATTTCGGCTCGTGTTGCAAGTCTTCGTCTATCGTGAATACCCAATCGCCGCACGTATGGAGAATCCCCGCTATGGTAGCCGAGTGCTGCCCATAATTTCTAGATAATGTTATAATCTGAATCCAATCATGCTTTGCTTTAAGAGACAGCAGCACCTCAAAGGAATTATCGATTGACGAATCGTTGATAAAGATTGATTCGGCAAGCTCTAATGGAATAGCGTCGTTTTTCCATTTTTCCCGAAGAGCGGCCAGTTCCGCAACGAGCTCTTCAAGATAATCTTTCCCGTTGAAAACAGGCGTAACGGTTGAAACAGCAATTGGTTTGTTCGTCGGTTCCATGGATTACGCGCCTTTTGGGATGCTCACCGTTTCTGTATTCCGTATATCGCTAAATGTTTTGTGGCCGTCAGGATCTGAATTTTGCATTAGAATCTTTATGACTGAATCATTGTACGAGATGGATTTGATTACGGAATGCGAACCACCATAAGAATCCCCGATCCTACAAACTAGATATTCCCTGTCGTCAAAAGCAAATCCTGTGCTCTGCGTATCAGCCGATGCGCTGCCTTTCCGAACGTGCCAGACCTGGCGTTATTTCATTCCCGAAACGCTTTGTTGCAAGAATCAGGCACCTGTGCGGGGGCACCCGAGGAGAGTAGTTGAATAGTTGAAGCGTTGAAAAGTTTAAGAAAAAGAACGCAGACCTTCTCTCCGATGATTCCGATTGGCGCGAGAAGAAGTAATTGACTGAATAGATTCCCTTTGCCGCCCGTTAGGGGCGACCGGAGGTCCCGCCGTAGCGGGATTCCGCCCGGACTTTTCAATTGATGATTGCAGATTGCGGACCACGGATTGAAAAGAACACATTTTATCGATGCCGCTAATGTCTTCAAATCCGCAACGGGAAGGCCCGAGGCCAATGGCCGAGACCGGAGGAAGAACCGACCCATTTACATGCGTGCATGTAAATGGGGAACACACAAATCTTTTCCAAGATAAATAGGACTATATATTAGTGCCTCTTCATCTCTCCCCACGACCTCCCCGACTCCGCCAGATGCCCAGGCTTGAAAAACTCCAATGCTTCTACTCCGTCAACAGAATCCAGCGCAACCGTTTTTGAATGCGGCATATCGGCCAACGGCTCCTCAACTGCCGAGACCTCCGCTGAAAACGATATTGTTTTTGAAAGTTCGGGCACGTCAAATGTGCATTCGCACTTGTCTCCCTGCGTAACTTTTACGCCGACGTCGAGGCACAGCCTGAGGGTCTTTTGACCTTTGGAGAACAGTGTGAGAAGACCGTCCTGCTTTTCCCCTCCGGAAATCACGACATCAAGGGGAATGTCGAGAAGCATGTCGCCGCCCGCCGACTCAACTCCGCGCACCGAAAACACCTTTATCTGCTGCGACTTTCCCTTGACATTTGCGAGCGGCAGTTCCACGGCCGCGCACAGGTGCGAGGCGGGCTCGTAGGTCTGCTGTGCCGCGAACACCTGCCAGCGCGAGGCGAGCGACTCGATCCGCTGGGCCAGGTTCACGTTGTCGCCGACAACGGTGTATTCCATCCGGTCTTCGCCGCCGATGTTGCCGCCCGCGAATTCGCCGGTGTTGCAGCCGATGCCCACGTAGATCTGCGGCCGGCCTGCGGCGGCGAGCTCGCGGCCGAACCTCCACACCGCGGCCTGCATCTCGAGGCTGGCGCGCAGCGCGTTTTCCTGGGCGCTCTTGTCCTCGAACATCACGTTCCAGAACGCCATAATCATGTCGCCGCCGAATTTGTGCAGGGTGCCGCGGTGCCTGGTGATGATCTCGGTGGTCACGCGGAAGTACCGGTTGAGCAGTTCCACTACGTCAAGAGCGCTCATGGTCTCGGCCATGGCCGTGAACCCGACAATGTCGCAGAAGAACACGGTGCCGCGCTTGCGCTCGCCGCCGAGCGTGAGGGGCACGGTGCCGTCGATGACGCCCTCCACAACGTCGGGCGAAAGATACCGCGACAGCTGCGTGCGCACCTGGGTTTCCTTGGCTACCTGCGTGTACAGCTCCGCGTTCTTGATGGCGATGGCCGCCTGGCCAGCGATGCTCGTGAGCACGGCGAGGTCGTCCGCGTTGAACGCGCGCCGGCTCGACATGGTGTCCACGCTGATCACCCCCAGAAGCTCGCCCTTGCACACGAACGGCGCGCACATGAGGGATCGGATCGAGAGGTCGACAATTGACTGCTGCGACACGAACCTGCCATCCTGCTGCGCGTCGGACGAGAGGATCGATTGTTTCTTCTCGGCCACGGTCCTCAGGATGGTGCGGCTCACCGGAAACTCCTGCTGCGCGTCCGACGAATCGCGCGTGCGGCCGAGCGCGGGCGCAAGCTCGCCCGACAACCGGTCGCGCAGCATAATGAACGCGCGGTCGGCGTGCGGGAACATGTCGAAAATGCTGTTCATTATTTTGTCAAGCAGCGCGCCCGGCTTTTCCAGGGCGCCGAGGTCCTGCGAGACCTTTACCATGGCCTGCAGGCGCTTCACCGCGTCAAGAAGCCCCTGGTGGGACGCCTTCTCCTCCTCGCGGACCGCGATGCCGGAGAGCGATGCGTCCATGGTGGCGCTCACCGACGGCGCGCGCGTCTCCGGGGTGAGGATCATGGACATGCCGCCGAGCCGTCCCTGTGCGGCCAGATCGGCAATGGTGATGCCTGCCGCCTTGGTTTTCTTCTTCGCGCCGAGCGGGTCCCTGCCTTCTGACCGGAACACCATGAGCGCCGGGCCGATGGCCACCTCGTCGCCTTCGTACAGCGGCTGGGGCACGTGCCGGTGCAGGCTGCGCTTGTTGACAAAGGTTCCGTTCGCCGAGCCCAGGTCCACGATCACGTAGTAATTCTCTTTTTCCCGGATGGCAGCGTGCTGCCTGCTCACGCTCGAATCGGGGATGCACAGGCCGTTCTCGGCGCCACGGCCCACAATGGTTTCCGCGCCGAGCCGCACGGTTTTCCCTTTGCTGTCGCCCTGGATGAATTCGAGATAGGCCATGATAATGTCAATGGTTCGGGTTTATTGCAGATGTGCGCAACAATCAATTATACCATTCGTGAGACAAGTTGTCATGGGCGAGGCGAGAAATATGGCTTCTAGACAAGAAAGAGAATTTGGTGGGGGAGGTATCCCCCTGCTTACGGCCCTGCGGTCCTCCAGCACCCCCTCCCGGGTGCACCCCAAGTTAAAGCAGTTGCAGAACCAGGCTCATGTGTGGGGGCACCCATGGAGAGCAGTTGAAAAGTTGAAGAGTTGAAAAGTTTATAAAAGTAAAAACGGACCTCCTTTCTGAGGATACCAATTGGCGTGAGAAGAATTAATTGACTGAATAGATTCCCTATGCCGCGCGCCAGGCAGGACCGAAGGGTGAGCTAGAGCGAATTGCCGGCCGACCCCGGCCGAAGGCCATCGGGGCGGTCCGGCAACGAGGCGAACAGCCGAGCCCGGAGGGAGGGCCGCCGCCGCGAAGCGGCGGGGCGCCCAAGTATTTATTCT
>DATFYJ010000284.1:0-3339 GCA_035315105.1 Chitinivibrionales bacterium | reverse complement strand
CAGGACACAAGCAGCTGATCGATAATGGAATTTCCAATCTGTGATGATGTGAGGCGAACCCACCCCCGCACCGAACCGGTCCGAAGTGCTCAGCACGAACGAACAGGGTTACACTCGGCAATATCATCATTAGTATGCCGCCAGCAAAGATTGCTGTTCCCCCTTTCCAAGGGGGTTAGGGGGTTGTTACAACAAGCATTTTCCTTGCCGGGTTTTAGGGCCGGGGAGGCCCTACCGGAATTTTAATTTTCTCTTTATTGGAATTTGTATTTTCTATCCTCTCCCGATATATTTTTAGGCATGGATACCGTTGACCACCATCATGCACTTCCGGCCACTCCGGGGTGCATTTTTGTTATCTGCAAAGCGAGGTGACTGTGGCAAAAATCCTGGGCGAAGTGTCAAGGACCTTTTCCGAGTTCCTCATCATACCCGGCCTCACCACGACGAAGACCGTTCCGGCGAACGTCGATCTGCGCACGCCCATGACAAAATTCGGGAAAGGCGTGAGGCCGTCCTTCGAGCTCAACATCCCGTTCGTGTCCGCGAGCATGCAGGCCGTGTCGGGCGCGGACCTCGCCATCGCCCTTGCCCGCAAAGGCGGGCTCGCGTTCATCTACTGCTCGCAGTCCATTGAGACCCAGGCCGAGATGGTTGCGCGCGTCAAGCAGCACAAGGCAGGGTTCGTGCCCAGCGACTCCAACCTCAGGCCCGACAGCACGCTCGCCGAGGCCGTGGCGCTCAGCAAGAAGACCGGGCACTCCACCATGCCGGTCACCCACGATGGCACCGGAACCGGCACGTTTCTCGGCATCCTCACCGACAAGGACTTCTGGGAGTTCGAAGACGACCTGGCCGCGCCCGTGTCCAGGTTCATGACCGCCAAGGAAAACGTGGTGTTCGGCGGGACGGGGATTTCGCTGCACGAGGCGAACAGGCTCCTGCGGAAGCGCAAGAAGGAATGCCTGCCCATCCTTGACAGAAAAGGAAGGCTCCAGTCCCTGGTGTTCAAGAAGGACTACATAGACCATATCAAGAACCCCTACGAAGTGCTCGACGAGAAGAAGCGGCTCGCCGTGGGGTGCGGCATCAATACCCACGACTACCGGCAAAGAGTGTCGGCGCTCATCGAGGCGGGCGCAGACGTGCTGTGCTTTGATTCGTCGGACGGCTACACCGAGTTCCAGCGCGATGCAGCCCTGTGGACGCGCGCGCACTTCGGCAAGCGGGTGGTCATCGGCGGCGGCAACGTGGTTGACGCTGAGGCGTTTCACTTTCTGGTGAGGAAGGCGAAAGTAGATTTTGTCAAGGTCGGCATCGGCGGCGGTTCGATCTGCATCACCCGCGAGCAGAAGGGCATCGGCCGCGGCCAGGCATCCGCGCTCATGGACGTGGTCGCGGCGCGGAACGCGCACTTCAGGAAAACCGGCGTGTACGTTCCGGTGTGCTCCGACGGCGGGCTCGCCAACGACACGCAGATCATCATCGCGCTTGCCATGGGCGCAGACTTCGTGATGATGGGCCGCTACTTTGCAATGACAAATGAGAGCCCCACGCCCAAGGTGTCCATCGGCGGCAGGCTGTACAAGCCCTACTGGGGCGAAGGCAGCAACCGCGCCCGGAACTGGCAGCGCTACGGCGTCGAGAGTGAGAGCGAATTCAAGTTCGAGGAAGGCGTGGACGGGTACGTGCCGGTGGTGGGATCGCTGTCCGACGTGCTCGCGGTCACCATCGCAAAGCTCAAGTCCACCATGTGCAACGCAGGTGCGGTCACCCTGTCGGATTTCCGGAAAAAGGCCCTGCTCACGCGCGTATCGGAACAGTCGTTCGTTGAAGGCGGGACCTCCAATATAAAAACCATGGACCAGGAAATCCTGAAATAGGCCTGTGGGCCGGGCGGCCTCTCCGCAATTTTCTTTCTTCAGAATCGAAATCTTCGTGCTGGTAAAAATGCTTTGAATCTGAAGAATGCGGTTCACCATGGAGACACAGAGATCACAGAGATTAACACGGTGATTTACAAATTGTTAAGGGCAAGATCAACTTGATTCTCCATCATCGATTGAGTGAACTCTATTTGACCGCTTTTTTTACTCACAACTTCTTGTTTTCTCTGTGTCCTCTGTGTCTCTGTGGTGAATCCTACACGCAACGCAGGAAAGGACTTTTCCCATGATGCCTCTTATCAAGCGATCCGTCCCCGTCACGACGTTCCTCGTGCTGGTCTTCTGCTTCTTCATCGTGGACTGCAGGTTCTCTTTTGCCGACGCCAAACGGCCCGACAAGGGCTCCATCGCCTTCGGCGCAAAGGACAAACCCGTCATCAAGACCACGCCGGAGTTCGAGTCGTTCAAGACCATTTTCGCCGACATTGCCGAAAAGGTGATCCCCTCCGTGGTGTCGGTGATCCCCACGCAGATCGACACCGTGGTGTTCAACAACAATCCGTTTTACCAATTCTTCGGCGGCGACGAATTCGGCTCCCCGTTCGACCAGTTCTTCGGGGTTCCGCGCAATCATCAGTACCAGAAGCGTCCTCAGCCGGCGCCCAAAAAGCAGCTGAGGCGCCAGCAGGGCCTTGGCTCGGGCGTGATCGTGTCCAAAGACGGATACATCCTCACCAATTATCACGTGGTCCACGGCGCGGACGAGATCGAGGTGAAGACCTGGGACCGGCGTACGTTCCAGGCGACCGTGGTGGGCGTGGATTCGCTCTCCGATGTCGCGGTTATCAAGATAAAGGGCCCGGCGCCCGACCTCACCGTGGCGTACCTCGGCGACTCCGACAAACTGCGGGTGGGCGAGTGGGTGATGGCCGTGGGCAACCCGTTCGCGCTCACCTCGACGGTGACGCAGGGGATCGTGTCGGCGCTAGGCAGGCGCGACGACCAGAATCCCACCCAGTTCCAGAACTACATCCAGACCGACGCGGCCATCAACCCGGGCAACTCGGGAGGCGCGCTTGTCAACCTTGACGGCGAGCTCATCGGCATCAACACCATGATCTACACCACCTCCGGTGGGTTCATGGGCATCGGCATGGCCATTCCCATCAGCATGGCGCGCCGCGTTATGGAAGACATCATCTACAACGGCAAGGTCACACGCGGATGGCTGGGTGTGCAGATCCAAGATATCAACGACGCAATGCACAACGCGCTCGGCCTTGGTGCACGGAAAGGCGTGCTCATCGCCGACGTGTTCAAGGGCCAGCCCGCCGACAAGGCAGGCATCAAACGCGGCGACGTGGTGCTCTCGGTGAACGGCAAGCCGGTTGAGACGTCCAACGATCTGAAGAACACCGTGGCGAATATCGCGCCGGGAGTGAAAACGCCCATC
>DATFYJ010000283.1:0-4325 GCA_035315105.1 Chitinivibrionales bacterium | reverse complement strand
AAGGTCTTGTAAACATACCGATGGCCCCAAAATGACTCCATCATGTCAAAGGCGAAATAGGGAATCTGTCCAGCGGTGATGGTCGTCAACGGGATCGCCTTGCACGCGACGTATGCGGTCTTCACGTATGCAATGTAGGAGTCGTTGATTTTGAGCGACAGTGGACCATCCACCGACACCGTCCCGAGGTTGGCGGTTTTTCCAGTGTCAACTTTTACCGTAGTGGCGGTGACAGAGGTGAGCGGGTCGATACGCTGTACATCCAACATCGCTTCAGTTGAAAAGAACTTGTTTATGTTGAAATCGTAACCTAGGTACACCCGGGTCAGTTCAATCAGGGATTTTTCCGTGGCGGTGGCTGGAGCATTCTGGGTTACATCGTAGTTCCAGTCCGCATAAATTTTCCCAATGACTTTTCCCTCAGGCTTGTCTTCTGCAGGTTTCGGGGCCGGAGCCGGTGTTTCGGCTGGGGCTGCCGCAGGAGCAGGCTGAACCGCCGCCTGGGTCGTATCCTGGGGCTTGTCTTGCGCCGATGATGCCATGACACCACCTGCCGCAAGCACGCACGATAGAATTTTCAGTACAGTTGTGATGCGCATTTTCACTATTCCTCCTCTTGTTGGTTATCGGAAACGTAATGGGTTCGTTTACACTTTAAGAATCGCGTTACTTTCCATAGACTATTTTTCCGTCCTGGGTCTTGATCTGATCGGCCCAGGTCTTTTCCACGATGTCAATAACTGCCTGCGGCATCGGAACGTAGTCCAGCTCTTCGGCCATCTTCTGGCCGTTGGCGTAGCACCACGAGAAAAAGTCCAGCGCCGCCTTTGCCCTGTCGGGCTTATCCTGCGACGTGTGCATAAGGATGAAGCTCGCGCCGGTGATGGGCCAGCTTTCCTTGCCGGGCTGATCGGTAAGCACGAGATAGAATCCGGGCGCATTCTTCCAGTCGGCATGAGCGGCCGCAGACTGAAATGCTGTGCTGCTGGGGCTGAGAAATCCGCCGTCGTGGGAAGCAAGCATGCAATAGGCAAGCTTGTTCTGAAGGGCATACGCATATTCAACATACCCGATGGCCCCCGGCGTCTGCGCGGTGAAGTTGGCCACGCCTTCATTGCCCTTGCCGCCGATTCCAACCGGCCACTCGACCGAAGTGTTGTTCCCCACTTTGTCCGCCCACTCCTTGCTCACCTTCATGAGATAGTTGGTGAACAGAAATGTTGTGCCCGATCCGTCGGAACGATGTACGACCGCGATGTCCTGGTTGGGCAGCTTCACGCCTTTGTTCAGTTTTTCTATCGACTTGTCGTTCCACTTCTTTATCGTGCCGAGATAAATATCGGCCAAGACCGCGCCGGTCAGTTTGACGTCGCCGGCCTTGATGCCCTGAATGTTGACAACAGGAACAACGCCGCCCATGATCATGGGCCACTGCACCAGGCCGTCCTCTTTGAGCTTGTCCAGCTTAAGCGGCATGTCCGATGCGCCGAAATCAACGGTCTTCGCCTCAATCTGTTTGATACCCCCGCCTGAGCCGATGGACTGATAATTAAGGCTTATGTCCCTTTGCGCCTTGTAGGCCTCCGCCCACTTTGAATACACGGGATAGGGAAACGTTGCGCCCGCTCCGGTGATTTCCCCTGTCGCCGCGCTCAAAGGCATGGACAGGCATGCCAGCGCCACCGCCAGACCACCAACCTTGACGATACGTGCCTTCATGGCAAACTCCTTCTGTTAATGGTGAAAAACTGAATCGAACGAAATGAAATAAAGCGGTTTCCTTAGCTGTTAAAGGATTGTGAGCGTCGTGTGAGTGATCCTGCACCACTTTCGGACGTTCCCGTCCTCGCCGCGCCCGAAGTGCCCGTTGTCCCGCCGCGGTGGATTGTGCAGGACGCTAATAAAATCGCCGGCTGCCGTTATTGTATAATGTGGAGCAGGTTAGTTTTTGGTTAGCGGAATTGCCCCTCGGCACAGCCCGATCATTCGTAAATTGCGAAACGCTTTCCCCTGTATCTTGGCAGCCGCCATGCAACAATCCTGTCCGGAAAGTCGGAGACCACTCCGTCAATTTCCATCGCTTCCATGAGAAGAAATTCCTCTTCGCTGTTGACAACCCGCGCAACAACCTCCAGGCCATGGCCGTGGCATTCCTCGACAAGCCCGGACGTCACATGGGTTTTGTCGACAAAAACACAATGCGCTCCCATTTGCGCGGCATACTGTATCGCCACACGGGGCGCTCCCAGGACCATGCAACCGATGCGGATATTCGGATCGTAGCACTGCACCGTCTTGAGCAAGGTGAAATCCTGGCTTGACACAATAAACTGCGCATGCTTCCAGGTCCTCCGGAATATGGCGTTGTGTATTTGCCGGACAACGTGTGATGCGGCTTGCTCTCCGCTTATCGCAATATGGAGCCCGGTGCTGCCCTCTGCAATTTTTATCGCGGCATCAAGCAGGGCGCTTCCGCATAGTTCGTCCGTAGCGAACCGTGAGGGCATTTCGGGGCCGGCCGGCCTTGGGCCAATGTCGCCAACATCAACTCGTACCCAATCTGCGGACGCATTCACCGCATTTACAAGGCAGCCGCGCGCATCATTGGATTCGGAATCGGCGACCCCGCAGTTTGCAAAACATTGTAACCGTGCCATGATGCCTCCCCTGTTGTCAACCTCAGTGATCCATGAAAGCGCCGGCCAGCAGCGCCATCAGGGTTGGACCGATATCCCCGCGCGCTTCGGCAGATATTTTGGTTCCATGGGATTTGAAAAGCTTTGTGACATGATCGGCGTCTAATCCTGAAAGAAAAATGGAAGGGAAGGCAAACAAGGAGGTTTTATAGCGAGAGGAAATGCTTGCCCCCTTTCGAAAAAGACGATTGCGGCGAATACCCTGTTCGCTAGCGCGCGTAAAGCAGAGCACGGTCATTCCTGGAACGCGAGAGCGCCGCGCCTGCGATCCACCCTCGAACGCGCATAGTGAGGGTACATTACAAATAGGTATCCCGGATTGTCGCCCGCCTCGACCGGCACATCGGTGAGCACGGACTGCGCGTATCCTTCGCTTTCGGCAATGAGCGAATACACCGCAGGAGGCACGTTGATGAGAACAAAGTTCCCGTTCCCGTCGGTGTACGCACACCGGCCGGTTTCGCGAATCCACACGCGGCTGTGGCCGATGCCGGATCCGTCCATGTCAAGGACCTTGCCGCGAATGTGGCCCAGCTTCGGGTCCATGCCCGATGTTCCGCCGCTCAGGTCGGCATTGAAGGTGATGGCATAGTTCATAGGTCCCTCCTTTTTTTTCCACATATAAAAATGCCTTGCTTGAATTAGTCCGTTCTGAGGGCTTTGTTAGAAATTAGCGAGGAACCTTAATAAACCGCAACCGCTTGTGGTGAGTACCGAACGTTCCACGATGATACCATGTTTCATCCGACCTTGTGTTTGTTTGTACACCGGCGTCGCGTTCAAGAAAGCCGGTGCGTCATGGCGCGCAGGGTGGATACCCTCTCGGGCACAAAGGCCGACCGCGCCACGCATCGCACCGCATTTTCAGATTTGCCTTCCGTCAATACATCATCAATTTTAAAACACCGGTAGTTTCCCGGTTTTGCAACGCTCCTGTTATGAGTCACTCAAACTGCCGTTTCTTTTCGGCTGCCCAGGGCCGGGATCAATTTTGCAGAAAAGAATGAAACAAAAGGAACCGTAAGAATTACAGCAATGCCGCCGGAAACCGCTTGAATGACGTAAATGCCGATCATGTTGTTGTTTATCAATTGATAATACTTGACATCCCAGGAATAGAGCAGGACAAGAATATTGAGCGAGGTTCCGGTGAAGGCGACGATCAGGGTATTGGCCATGGTACCCATCATGTCGCGCCCCACGTTCATGCCGGAGTTGAACAGCTCTTTTGTTCTCAGGCTGCTGTTGCTGGCGAAGACTTCATTGACCGACGTGGCGATGGAAATGGCAATATCCATAATGGCGCCCAGCGATGAAATAAGAACGGCCGCGAACAGAAGTTCCCCGGCCTTCATGTGGGTCTTTCCCGCGATCTGGATAAGCATATCCGCTTCGTTGGTGCTGAACCCCGACAGGTGGGTGATTTTCAGGGCCGCCATCAGGAAAAGCACCGACACAACCACTCCGGACAACGTGCCGAGAATTGCGGAAAATGTCTTTGCGGTGAAACCTCCGAGCAGGAACAGGGTCAGGCACAGAGTGACCGTCACTACGCCAACCGACGCCAATGCGGGAGAATAGCCTCGGTAGAGCATGGGAATAAAAAGGAATAGTATTCCCGTAAAGGTA
>DATFYJ010000282.1:0-2031 GCA_035315105.1 Chitinivibrionales bacterium | reverse complement strand
TCTGCTGCGGGGGCACCGAGAAAGAGAGTTGGTAGGATGCAGGCAAGCAATCTCTCGTGGGTGCCCCCACACGGATATGTGGTTCTGCAGCTGCTCCAACAAGGGGGCCACCCAGGAGGGGGTAGCGCAGGACACCGCAGGCCGAAGGCCGAGGAGGCCGGAGCGAGGGGGATACCTCCCCCTCCTAGAAAAGTCTTGATTAGCAATTTAATTAGCAGCAACTCTCGTCCCCGGAACCGCAGTCACATGTGCCTTGATCAGGGTCGCCCTTGGTCACAAGACCGTTTATCATGGCAACCGCACAGCCGACGCCGTTTTTTACGGATAGCGCGCCAAAAGAACAGTTCCGAGAGCAAGCGCCGCATTCCATGCAGTTGTCAAGCGCCATTATTTGAGCGCGATGATCGTGAATGTCAAAAACGCCGTGAGGACAGACTTCCACGCAACGTCCGCAGCCGGTGCATTTCTCCACGGTAAATTTCAAGGTCGATACACCTGCCATATACAAATGCTTCATACAATCCCCCAGAAGTGAATGATTACCATGATGAGCAATGCTGCGGAAATTCCTGCACTCGCGAGGTAGAGCGGCCAGGCGATTTTCAACTCCGCCTTAACGCCTGAAGGTGACGTATAGGTGGTGCTGCCGGTGAACAGGAATGCCAGATAGGAGCTGAACGCGGGCACGGAAACCAGGTTGAATGTCGTCAACAATGGCGTGCTTCGACACATCGGCAATAAAAAAACAATTGCTATCGCACCTGTCAGGCCGGTAACGAATCCCTTGAGCGAAAATGCCCGGCCCGGAATGAAAGGCAAAAACAGCGGCGGAAGGATCGTGCCGGTGAAAAGAGCGGTCAGTCCTGCTGTTGCGATAGGGACAACGCCTGACAGCGCTTGACGGTACATAATGCCGGTGCGCGTCATGCCGAACAGAACAGCGGAAACGAGCAAAAAGAGCCCTACTTTCCCGAGTGCGGGAATCGTCTCCATGGGAACAAGTTTTGCACGATCAACAATTGAAAACCGCACGCGCCGCATCGCAGGACTGGCGGTGCAGTTGTTGTCAAGATATGCCGGTATATCTGATGCACGCACCGGGCCGAATTTTACCGAAAATCCGCCGCAGGCCTTTTGCAGCTTTGATGCGGAAACACCGGATGCGCTCAGTTGCGGCAGAATGAGTGTCCGGTGTGAAATTATTGATGTAAGATTGCATGCCGAAAGCTGTTTGACTATTTCATTGGTACAAAACGTGCCTTTCCCCGCGGCGCACCAGACGTTGATGCCCTTTGTGTCAAGCACGAGGATCCAGGCCTTTCTGCCGGCAAGCGCGCTGCGCAGATGGTTGAAGCTCAGCCGGTAGTTGGCTGATATCATCACGGGGTCTGAATCACCCGGGTTTCCCAGCGCGTAAAGTCCGGGATCGATTCTGTAGCGCATGCGGAATCGGTTGCTTATGCGGCACATGACCGCGCCGAATTTGTCGGCAGCTGAAAGAATGCCGGTGATCTGCTTTGGTCGCGGTGGGGAACCGCAGCAGCATGGTTTAGTATCGTTTGGCATCGGCGGGATATCCTTTGCTGAATTTGAGTGCGACATTGACAAGGGCGATCATCACCGGGACTTCGATGAGCGGGCCTATCACCGCAGCAAACGCCTCCTGCGAGGCAATGCCGAACACACCAACGGCAACGGCAATGGCCAGCTCGAAGTTGTTGCTCGCGGCTGTAAACGATAGGCTCACGGATTCCCCATACCTAATACCGAGGCGCCGAGTGACAAAGAACGAACCGAAAAACATCACAAGGAAGTACACTCCAAGCGGCAGCGCGACCCGTACGACATCGAGCGGAAGGGCGACAATCGTCTTGCCCTTATAAATGAACATTACGAGAATGGTGAACAGAAGCGCGATCAAGGCAATGGGTCCGATGCGCGGCATAAACCGTTCGGTGTACCATTCGAATCCCTTTATCGGCTCAACAATCATGCGCGTGGCAAAACCAAAAACAAAGGGAATGCCGAGGT
>DATFYJ010000281.1:0-2528 GCA_035315105.1 Chitinivibrionales bacterium | reverse complement strand
CTTCTGAAACTTGATGCGCGGTTTCGCACCAAGCGCTCTGCCGACCCGGCGTAGAAACGACAAGCTCAGGTTCCGGTAACTTCCCGATTCCAAGCGGGCGATTGCCGGTTGTGAAGTATGAACCTTCCCGGCAAGCTCTTTCTGCGTCATGCCGGCCTTGATCCGCAAACGAATGACTTCCTTGGCGACATCAAACTCTTCTTTCAGCGCTTCATATTCTGCGCGAAAGTCGGGGTTCTTCAGCTGCTCTTTCAGCATGTCGTCAAATTTGTGCATTTTCATAAACCATGCTCCTTGCAAAAATCATTCCGTATTCTCAGGGCACGCTGTATTTCCTGCTCGTCCGTCTTGTCTGCTTTCTTGATATATCCTGATGCGGCGACATACAGCCTTTCCTTGTAATGGAAGTAAAAGATTCTGCAAATGTCGGTCGCTAACTTTATTCGAAGCTCCTTAAGCCCTTCTGTGTTTTTCAATGTTTTCGCATGCGGCTCGCCAAGCCGGTAGCCGAAGAGTTTAAGAAGTTCAATACCTCGATACACCTTGGCCCGCATCTTCTCAGGCAGACCGTTGATAAATTCGTACGCCGGAGGCAGAACAACCACTTCAAAATCCATGAGTTAATATACCAATATTGATATAATATTGCAAGCCGTTTCGCGAGAAAAGCTGCGTTTGTTTTACTTTTTTGCCTGTACGGGTGCCCTGTGTGACTAAAAATGCCAAATTGTGTGCCACTACCGTCCTCGGCAGTGCTCCTGACAGTTAAGAAATTCTCGATCTCAAAGCACAGGATTGCTGGCACAAACTGTTGAGAATCTATTCACCGGGAGCCGCTACGGTGCGCGCAACAGAAGGGTCGGTCTTGCAGCAGGTACATCCACGCCGCACCGGCTCAGCACACCAAAACTGAATTATCTATTTATCGCCGCACCCGCTCAGCAAGCCATACTATTATCTTAATATTGATATTCCCGCGGTTCATGCCAAATCCTTTACCGCTATTGACAAAAATAGCAAGATACCTTATATTCTCTTGTAAGACACAGGCGCTTATTCCATCATGCTGAATAAGCTGTGAATAATTCGTCATAATCAGCCAGTTTTAAACGATTAACATCCAAGGGGGAGACTTCATGAATCACCAAAAGTTCTTTGTATCCATCCTCGCCGTCCTTGTTTTGTCAATCACATCCTTGCAGGCACAAGGCTCCGCACCCGACCAGGGCAACAGGCTGAAGATCAACTTCGGGGCAACGCCGTGGAAGTTTACCAGGGGCGATGCGCTGAATGGCCAGACCGTTGGGCTAAACGACGCGGCATGGACTACCGTCGGGTTGCCGCACACATGGAACGAGAACGACATTTACATCAATACGGCGGCGGGCGGGCCGGGGCCAAACATGGGCGGACTTTCCTGGTACCGGAAGCACTTCACCCTCGACCAGAGTCTTTCCAACAGGAAGATATTCGTTGAGTTCGAGGCATCGCATATCGGGATGCAGGTCTATATTAATGACAGTTTGATTAAGGGTAACAGCGGGAGAAACCCCAACGCAACGCACGTCGTGGGATTTTTGCCCGTTATCGTCGACCTTACGCCGTATGTGGTTTTCGGCGGCGCGGACAACGTGCTGGCGGTGCGCATCGGAGACGGCGGATCGTTCTTTTCCACGCCGACCTTTTCGTACGATTTCCGGTTCGGCCAGGGCTGTTACGGCTTGTGGCGGCCGGTGTGGATGCACATCACCGACAAACTGTATGTCCCCGCAAACGTTTACTCGGTTGTTAATAACTGGGGAACCTGCGTCGGCGCGACAGCGGCCAGTGACGCGTCGGCCACGGTGCGCGTCATGACCCACGTGCAAAACGAATACGGCACGGCTCAGAATGCCACCCTGACAACCGAGATTGTGGACGCTTCAAACGCGGTAGTCTCCACCCAGACGAGCACGCAGTCCATAGACGCAGGCAAGAGCTTTGTGTTCGATCAGACCCACACTGTTTCCAATCCGCATCTTTGGTATCCGGCCGCCAGCACCTACGGCGGGCCGTACATGTACAAGGTTTATCACATTGTAAAGATCGGCGGCACGACCGTCGACGCGTTCAGGAGCCCGCTGGGCATCCGCACCGTCACCTGGGACAACAACGGGATGCCGGTCATCAACGGCCATGCGCATCAGATGTGGGGCGTTGGTTCGCGCTACGATTATCCCGCGCTGGCCACTGCGGTTCCCGAGGAACAGCAATGGCGTGACGCCAAGATTTGTTCTGAATACGGCGGCAGGCTCTGGCGTCCAGGCCATTCCACCGGTAGCCCGGAATTCACGGCGGCCTGCGACGCATACGGCATCATGCTCATGCAGCCCAGCGGCGAACTTGAGGGGAACTTCGCCACCAGCCAGATCACTGCCGGTCCGGATACCATGTACAAGAGGATACTCAAGACCGAATGCCACCGCGACATGATCGTCCGTGACCGGAACAACCCTTCGATCCTTTGCTGGGAGGTCAGCAACGGCCCC
>DATFYJ010000280.1:0-3849 GCA_035315105.1 Chitinivibrionales bacterium | reverse complement strand
ACGACCTTGAGCGAAAGCGCCTTTTCGGCGGTGATCGAGGTTTGCGCGACGCCGACCTTGCCCTTCATCGCTTCCGCTCCGGTCCTTTTCGGCAGGAGCTGTGCACGCAATCCAGCTCCAATGATTACCACAAAGAACAGCACCGTCACCACGGTTGCGGGAATGACAACAGCCAGCGACAGGTGAAACGCGGCTCCGGCCGTGTCGAACAGCAGCAGCGAGCCGATGACAAAAGAGATTGCGCCGCCGACGGTGAGCACGCCGTGGGTCGCTGCAAAGACGTCGGTGACAAACAGCAACGCGGCTAGAACTATGAGGGCAACGCCGGTAATATTTACGGGCAGGATCGAGGCCATGAAAAGCGCGAGGATCAGAGCGATAATACCGGCAACCGCGGGTAGGACGGCGCCCGGGTTGCTCAGTTCGCCGATGAGTCCGTACATGGCAATAAGCATAAGGAAATACATTATCTCCGGACCCCACAACCGCTGGAAGATTTTCTCACGCATGAGCATGGGGATCGGCTCAATGCTCGCGCCCGCGGTGTGCAGGACGGCCTGGCCCACTTTGCGTCCGTCAAGCTGTTTGAGGAGATCGGCGATGCTCGGGGCGACAATATCGACGACCTTGAGCGAAAGCGCCTTTTCGGCGGTGATCGCGGCGCTTTCGCGGACCGACGAAATCGCCCACGACACATTGCGGTTCCGCTTGCTCGCTATGGACTCGATAAAGCTCGACGCGAAATTCTTGAGCTTGTGCCTCATAACGCTGTCGCCGCTGGCGACACCGATGCCGCCCGTCATCTCGACCGGATGCGCGGCGCCGATGCTCGTAGCGGGCGCCATTGCCGCCACGTCGGCCGAAAGCGTAATGAAGCACCCTGCGCTGGCCGCGGTCGCGCCCGCAGGCGCCACATACACGACCGTGGCAGGTTGCGAAGTGAGAAGGTCCTGCACGATGTCCTTGGTTGAACTGAGCAGCCCGCCCGGCGTGTCGAGCTGGATGATAAGGCAGGAATACCCTCTGTGTGAGGCAAGACTCATTGCGCGATGGATGTAGCTTGCGGTAATGGGGCCTATTGCGCCCGAGATCGTAATGAGCCCCACATTTTCAGAGGAAAAACACGCCACGGCAAGAACGGCAACCAGAATTGCCGGCCCCCCGATGCGCCGGGAAGTGAGACCATCAGGTCTCCGGCTTTTCGTTCGTAGGGGTCCGATTAGGTTATGGAAAAAGGAAGCCCTCATAGGATTATCATTTTTGCAATTAATGTGCCATTTGCCCAGGGTTCTCCGGTTCTTTGGGTGGACTTTTCATAATAGATTTTCCCTTCCCTGTGAACAACAGACCTCCTTGCCTGACCCTTTATATCTGTGTGCCGTTACGAGAATTTCGCATTCGTGTTCCCAAGAATGAGAAACAAGTCCGTGTTCCCGACTTTTCTTAACAGGCAGAATCAAGATCTTTTTCGCACGCATGTTTACCTCATTCATGAAGCCAATTATTATATACTCGCTATTTCTCAAAACTTATTTTTTTTGCGGTTGCGTTTGGTGCAGTTTTGAAGCGGTCAATTCTAGACTTTTTAGTAGGATCAACAACTTACGGATCATAGCGAGGAATCCCAGCCTCTCCCCCTGTCAAAGCCCAGCCTAATGCACGGCATACGCCATCATTATTCTTGGGGAAAGCGGCAAAGCGGATGATATTTTTCCATGGCAGGGGCAGAATGGATAAACGTGTGTTCCAAAGGAGAAACAGGATGAAAAAATTTATTGCGGCCATGACCAGCGGATTTTTGATCACAGGATTAATGGTAACGGTGTCCGCTTTTGCACAGGATTCCACGTCCGCCATCGACAAGAAGGGGGCGAAGATGAAAAAGTCCATCGGAGCGAAAACCTTTGTTTTTCCTACACCGGTTTTTGTCGTAGGATCATACGATAAATCCGACAAGCCGGATGCAATGGTCGTTGCGTGGGGCGGCATTTGCTGCTCCAAGCCGCCTTGCGTCGCCATCTCTATCCGGGAAGCAACGTATACCTATGGCAATATCATGGCGCGCAAAGCCTTCACGATCAGTATTCCTTCCGAAGAATACATCAAAGAAGCCGATTACTTCGGAATCGTTTCGGGCCGAACAGAGGATAAGTTTGCCGCTACGAAGCTCACACCGGTAAAAAGCGATTTAGTGGATGCCCCGTATGTCAAGGAGTTCCCGTTTGCTGTGGAATGTTCCGTAATTCAAATTGTCAAACTGGGATCCCACACGATGTTCGTCGGCGAGATCAAGGACGTAAAGGCCGATGAGGCAGTGCTGGGGAAAGACGGAGCACCGGACATCGAGAAAATAAGGCCGATGATCTTTAATCCGGCAAACCGCACCTATTACGGCATTGGCAAATATTTGGGCGATGCATTTTCGGAGGGCAAGAAGATAAAAAAATAGATCTCGTGATGGCAAAGGGTATTGTGATCGGGAAATCGACGCACCGAATTTCTTGGCGGTCTCGATTCCGATCTTTGCGGCCGAGGCACCTTTTCAAATTCCGGCTGCCCTGAATTCCCTCAGAGGGTTCCCGGTTTTCATGTGACCGGCCAGGCGAGTCAGTTCGGGCCTAGCATGGAGAAAAAAGGCTTTATAAGCCGGGCAGAGGTAATTGAGGCCGTCCTCTCCATCCGGTGCACGTGCTGTTCGGTCCTTGGGGCAGCCGCCGTTGCAGAATGAAAGCGCCTCGCATTCCCTGCAGTATTTTGGCAGCGTATCTTCTTTCGCTTTTCCGAAGCGGACCATTTTAGGATCACCTGCCAAGTCGCGGAGTTTTCTTTCCTTTATATTTCCGATCAAATGTTCCGGATCGACAAAATGGTCGCATGCGTAAAGGCTGCCATCATGTTCCAGAACAGCCGCGTCGCCGCATGTTTCCCGGTGAATGCATAAAGCATGCGGCACGCCGTAAATAGGCCGCAGCGCTTCATCGAAAATTTGGATCACCATCCGGCCGACATCCTCCCTGATCCACCGGTCGAAAATACAGCACAGGAAACTGCCTACCTTGTCAGGATTGGCGGAAGCTTCACCGGCGCCAACCAGCGGCAGAAACTGGATATATGATACCCCCATGTCGCGGAAAAAATCATACAGCCTGTCGGCCGCAGCTACGTTTACACAATGGAGCACACAGAGCACATTACAGAAGACACGACGATCTTTGAGCACCTCGAAAGCATGAACAACCTGCGAATGTGTGGGACGGCCATCGGCTGTTTTCCTGAATCCATCATGAAACTCAACCGGCCCGTCCAGGCTGAGACCTACAGAAAACCCTTCTTGGGCCAGGAACTCGGCCCATTCATCATCAATCAGGAGGCCGTTGGTCTGCAGGCCGTTAGAAAGCGTGCGCCCGGCCGGTTTATGCTTGCGTTGCAGCTGTGTGATTGTGCGGAAATAGTCCAGGCCCAGCAGCGTCGGCTCCCCGCCATGCCACTCGAAATGGGTGTTAGGCCCGGGTGAAGCTTCAAACCGCTGGGCAATATACTTTTCCAGGAGATCTTCGGGCATCCGCAAGGTGCCTGCGGGGAAGAGGCGATCTTTGCCAAGGTAATAGCAATATGCGCAGCGCATATTGCACCGTGGCCCTCCAGGTTTGGCCATTACCAGGCATTCTGAGAGCTGACCCAATGCCGGTTCCTAGTCCGAGAGGGTCTTGTTAAAGAAAGTCAAGAGCCGCGCAAACGCATCTCGCACCGCCTTGACATTGTAAGACTGGCCGTCGTCGTTGAAGAAGGAGTGGTTCGCCCCCTCATACACAAAGTGTTCATAGGACTTGCCTGCAGTGCGCATGGCTT
>DATFYJ010000279.1:0-3959 GCA_035315105.1 Chitinivibrionales bacterium | reverse complement strand
CGAGCGCGCCACGGTGCGCACCCGCACGCCCGCGACCTTGAAGCGGTTCGAAAGGTTGTTGTCCTCGAGCCCCCTGCCCACGATGCTCTCCTCGTAGCCGTTGACACGAAAGAAATCCCCCGTAAACACCGAGAAATTGCCGCCGAGGATGCAGTAGTTCTTCCCGGCCGCGCGTTTCCATCCATCCTCAAGGGCGGCCACGGCCGGCGCGCGCACGCCGTGCCTGGCGCTTCCCTGCTCGGCGTGGCCGAACCAGAACGACACCCGCTCCAGCCGCCCGGTTTCCACGTCGTCGAGCGTGAGCGCGGCGGTAAGCTGTTTGTCAAGCATCACGCGCCTGCCCGAAAGCACGGTCCCCACCCGGCGCGCGCGCAGGTGGCTGTGCAGGAACCGGCGGTGCGGCACCGAGTCGCCGTCGATGAAGCAGAGGTAGTCGCTGCGCGACCGCAGCGCGGCCCTGTTGGCGATCATGGTTTTTCTGAACCCGCAATGCTCCTGCCGCACGTGCGCCACGGGGTAGCGGAAGCGGCCTTGCCACTTGTCAATTACGCCGGCGACCTCCGGCCCCGACCCGTCGTCGGCGACGACCACTTCGAAGTCGCCGAAGGTCTGGCGCGCGAGACCGGCAAGGACCTTTTCAAGGAAATCCGGCCGCTGGTGCACGGCGATTATCACCGATATCGCAGGCCGGCACAGGTAGGCCAGGTCGTTTGTATGGTACGCCTCCGTGATCACGCGCAGCGGGTGGGTGCAGGCGCGCGCCGAAGGACGCGCCCGGAACGTTGCGCGGATAAAGTGGTGCACGAACACGTCGCCAGCGATCATGCACTGTCGGGCGCGGCCATCTTCGCTCTGCGACTTTACACAACGGAGCTGCAGGTCCCAGTCCGGCGCAGCAGCCGTCTCGTTCCATTGCCCGATCCGTTCGAACAGGTCACTTCTCACCACCACCGCGTTGCCGGAAATGCCGGGATACACGAAGCGCGAAAAGTCCCTGCGTCTCTTTTCAGTAAACCTCTCCCAGTTCCCGTACATGCGTCCAATAAGCCTGCTCAGATCGCGCGCGGCGTACCAGAGGCCGGATGCGGTGCGGAGCCTCTGCAAGGCGTTTATTCTCCGCCAGCGCCGCATGAAACGCTTGGTTGTCTGGGGAGATTCCATGGTCTCGATGCCGCAGGGCGATATTGCATCGAGCCCGTAGTCGTCCATGTAGCCGATGAGCGTTGTGTTCCAGGCTCTTGACAAATAGATGTCGTTGTTGAGGAACGCCACGTAGTCGCCCGACGCCTTTTTGAGGCCAAGGTTCTGCGAGCAGCCATAACAGAGGTTGTGCGGATTGCGGATCACCTCCGCGCCGTTTTTTTCGAAGAAATCGGCTGACCCGTCGCGGGAGCCGTTATCGACGACAACGAGTTGATAGGGCTGCGACGTGTACTTCTCGAGCGACTCCAGAAACAGCCGGGAGTACTCGATCTGGTTGTGGACCGCGGTGACAATGGATAGCTTCTTCATCGCGCCTTACCCTTTGACAAGGCCGAGGTCGGCCCATGCCTTTGCGGGATAGCAGTACGCAAGCACCGCCTCCCTGTCGTGCGGGACCGGGGCCGATTCGTGGAACAGGTGGTACTGCAGCGCCACCCGGGTGACCGATCGCACGGCGGCGCCCGAAAGCTTGAGCCGCTCGCGGAGGTTGTCGTCCTCCAGGCCCCTGCCCACGATGCCCTCGTCATATCCGTTGACGGAACAGAAATCGTCTTTAAACAGCGAAAAATTGCTGCCGTACATCGAATACCCCTTTTTCCGCAGGTTCGAAAGCCGCTGCAGCGCGGGGGCATACAGTCCGTGCTTGCGGTCGGACGGGTCGCAGTGGTTCCACCAGAACCAAGGGCGCTCGATGCGGCCCGACAATACGTCGTCGTTTGTCAATTTGTCAGTGAGGAACTTATCGAGCATCACCCGCCTGCCGCCGAGGACCACGCCACGCCGGCGATACCGGACGTGATTTTCCAGGAACCGCCGGTGAAGGATGCAGTCGCCGTCGATGAACGCGAGGTACTCGGACGACGACGACGCGACCGCCCTGTTGGCGATGGCGGTCTTGCGGAACCCCCGATGCTGGTGCCAAGCGTGCACGATCGGCCTCGCAAACCGCGGCGAGTACTGTTTGACAAGCTCGGCTATTTGCGGGTCCGAACCGTCGTCGGCCACCACGGTTTCAAAGTCCCTGAGGGTCTGGTTTACAAGCGACAAGAAGACCTTTTCGAGAAAATCGGGCCTGTTGTAAACCGCGATGATGAGCGACACAAACGGCCGGCTCTCGCCCGCGGCTGGCCCCGCGCTCATCATGCCGCACCGCAATTCTTTTTGATCCGCCGCGACCAGTCCTCCGATGCGTACCCGCCGCGCGACTTGACGCCCACGTACACATCCCACAGCGACCCGAAATCGATGAGCCACGACGTTGCGCCCAGGTCGGGATACAGCCGGTGAATGAGCACGTTGGCGGTCATGGACGCCGAAAACGCGAACACCGCGGGCCCGGACCGTTTGAAATACTCGCGCGCCTGCGCCTCGGTCTCGCGCCGCGCGGTGTAGCAGTTCTTGAGCGGTATCTCTATGAAATGGTCGTATGGGAACAGCATGCCCTTTACGCCGCGAAGGTGCGCCGGGCCCACCACCACCACCTTCATGGCCCGGAGCTGCTTTACTAGAGGGAACAGCGTCGCGTCGTTGTTTGCATAGTGAAACACGTCGGCATCGTGCCAGTCAAGTGCAATGGCGTTGGCGTCGAGAAACGCGCGGATGGCGGTTCCCATGTCGCGAATGGCGCGGTATTGCATGCCGCACCAGTAGGCCGGGCGCGAAACGAGCGCCTCGCGCAAATCCGCGCCGAGTTCGGGAAAAAACTCGTGGCCGTCGCAATTTTCGCCGGGACGGCCCAGTATGGCGTTCCATTCCCCGTCGCCGAAACGGGAGAACGAAAAGGGCTTCCCCGCAGCCATCATCGAAACATAGTGTGAAACCGGCCTAGCCGTCACCCGCACGAGCGTGCCCGGAAGATATTTCTGGCGAAATCGTTCAACGAATCTCATGCGGTTTCCTCTTTGCTGCAGGAGCGCGGGGAGACTGCGACGGCGCCGTGGCGCATGCCCCCAAGACCGTGCGTAGGCGTACCAGGCAATCAAAATACATTTTCTCGCCGCGCCGCCATACGGCCGTCGTCACATCAAAGCGGCGGCGCGGCCACCTTTTTGTCCGCCTCTTGAGCGGACATTGTTGCGCCGGTATATACTATATTTTTCGAACGACATTTTGTGCGGGAAACCCCATGTTCGACTATGTTCTCCTCCAATTCCAGCGCCTGCGCGGCCGGCGCCGTTACTACCTTGCAAAGAACCGTCTCTACGGCCGGCGCGACTATTGGAACTGGCTCGCCGACGGAAAGCCCGCAGCGGTGCCGCATATTGTCAAGCAGATGGCCGTCAAGGAGTATGCGCGGCGGTTCGGGGCGCGCCTGTTCATCGAAACAGGCACCTTTATGGGAGAAATGATCGACGCGGTGCATCCGCTGTTCTCCCGCGTCTATTCCATCGAGCTGGCCGACCGGTTCTTCCGGGAGGCCCGGCACTATTTCCGCATACTGCCCAACGTCACCATCGTGCACGGCGACAGCGGCTCCAGGCTCCCCGAGATTCTCTCCTCCGTCAATGAGCCCGTTTTGTTCTGGCTCGACGGGCATTACTCCGGCGGCGACACGGCGCACGGCGAGCAATCCACGCCCATTGTCGCCGAACTGCGCGCCATCCTCGACCACCCTGTAAAGAACCATGTTATCCTCATCGACGACGCACGCTGCTTTACCGGCACCGGCGGCTATCCCACACTGCGCGCCGTGTACGACTTGGTGCGGCCCGAAGAACGCGGCCTTTGCATGGAACTCCGCGACGACATCATCCGCA
>DATFYJ010000278.1:0-2193 GCA_035315105.1 Chitinivibrionales bacterium | reverse complement strand
AAAATACATATTCGGCCCTCACCCACTGCAAACCGGACAAGTATGAAACAAATTCCCCTCTCCGTTATCCTTGCCGCCGCATTAGGTCTCTCCGGCTGCGCCGGCCGCATGGCAACCTACACAAGCGATCCTTCGAACGTCCTTCTCGACCGGGGCAAAACGGCCCTGTGCATCCCGCTCGACAGTCTGCGCGTGACCTACGTGGACAATACAACCTCGTCACCCGACACGCTGTTTTCCGATTCGTTCTTCGTTGAAGCCGCCAACCGTCTGTTCGCCTACGAAGTCTCGAAGAATTTCAAGACCTGCGGCGAAGCCAGCCGCGATGAATCCGACTCGCTCGCCCTATTCCCGCGGACAGGGTATTCGCGGCTCGACCGCGACACTGTTGACCTGCAGCGTATCTCCGGACGCGTGCATCAGCTCGCCGACAAATACAATGCAGACCTTGTTGTGATTCCGTATTCCCTCACCATACGGCAGGTAACGATAAAGCCCGCGGGATGGCGCAACGACAGGTTCGGCCCGGGCTACGAACGGCCCGTTACCTGCACCGCAAAGACGAGCTTCCACGTGCAGATATGGGACAGGAGCGGACGGCTCGTGTACGAACGAACGGGGAAAAGCAACACCGACCGGCCGTTCTTGTATTCGCTTTTCAAAAGGGAAAAGAAGCCGGACAAAGACATTGTAAAGTACGCCAGACGGTTCTTCGCGCCACCGCTTGTCAAGGCGCTCTACAAAGCGATTGAGCTGGCGATGATGGTAAGGATATAAAGGCAATACAAAGGCGGTGGAAAAAAATGGGCGTTTCCCTCCCCCTCGACAAGCTCGGGGTCGGGTCGGTTCTCCTCCGGGCTCGGCTTTTCGCCTCGTTGCCGGACCGCCCTATGCCTAGCGGCCGGGTCGGCCGGCAATCCCGCGGGACCCTTCGTCGCCTCTAACGCGCGGCTAAAGAAGTCCATTCAGTCTGGTTTTATTTTTGCGCAATTCGGAATACTCAATACAAACTCGGATTTTCTTTTCCCAGGCCTGCTATCAACCTTCAACTTTCAACTTCTTTAGACGCCCTTTAAGAAATGCCAGCAGCCACCTCTGCGGCCTCCACGGTCTGCCTCATCAGCGTCGCGATGGTCATCGGGCCCACGCCGCCCGGCACGGGCGTGTAGGCGCTGGAGAGCGCGGCCGCGTTCTTGAGGTCCACGTCGCCCACGCGGCCGGGATGATACCCTGCGTCAACGATAACAGCGCCCGGCCGTATCCATTCGGCCCGGATAAATTCGGGCTTACCCACGGCGCCGACCACGATGTCGGCACTTTGAACAATGGCGGGCAGATCCTTGGTTCTTGAATGACAAATGGTAACGGTTGCGTGTTTGTTAAGGAGCATTAATGCCATGGGCTTGCCCAGGATTGGGCTGCGGCCCACTACCACGGCATGCGCGCCGGCCAGGGAGATTTTATAGTGATCGAGCAGTGCCATGATTCCCGCAGGCGTGCAGGAGCCGTACGCGGCCTCGCCCATTGCCATGCGGCCGAACCCGAGACAGGTCACGCCGTCAACGTCCTTGGAAAGCGCTATGGCCTCGAAGCATTGCCGTTCGTCAATTTGTTTCGGCACGGGATGCTGCAGGAGGATGCCGTAAACGTTTTTGTCCTTGTTGAGCCCGTCCATAACGGCAAGCAGCTGTTCGGTTGTTGTCGAATCCGGAAGCTCCACTTTTCTAGACTGCATGCCCACGCGCGAGCAGGCATTGCCTTTCATCTTTACATACGTCGCGCTTGCGGGATCGCCGCCCACCAAAATGGTCGCAAGGATGGGTGTTAAGCCGGTTTTCTTCTGCACCGCTTCGACCCGGGGGCGCAGGGATTCTTCAATCGATTTCGAGAGGGAGGTTCCGTCGAGAATGAGAGGGGGCATGGACGCTTTTCCCAGGGGAGATCGGATTGGTTTCTCGAATGTGTGACCGCAAAAGAAAATACGACAACTGTGTTGTCAACGCGAGCCGATAAAACCGCCGATCACGGCAAGGATCGGTTTGAGTTCTTTGCGCACCGGGTCAACCTCAACCCCGAAATTCTCCAAGGCAGTCGCGCCGAGCAGAAGAAGGGAATCTTGAGGGGCAAAAATCACCGGGCACGGGATTCTGCCTTCCATCCCTTCGATTTCAAAATCACAGAACCCCAGAAGAC
>DATFYJ010000277.1:0-7067 GCA_035315105.1 Chitinivibrionales bacterium | reverse complement strand
GTCGTCTCTCGATCCGAACCCGAACATGGCAAGCGCGGCATTGTTCATTTCCGTTATTCTTCCCCGCGAATCGGCTATAACAAGCCCGTCGTGCGTGACAAGGGCGTCGACGAGTTTGGTGGAGCTGCGAAGCGCATCCTGGGCTTTCTTCCGGCCGGAAATGTCGAGAAGGGCGACCATGCACCGGTCGCCGGAACCGTCGCTGCCGCGCATCACCGTGCTTTCGATTTGGCACCTGATTGCGGGACCGTCGCCGTAGCAGCAATCGAGTTCGCACGACTGCTTTTCGTCGCCGACAAACATCCGCCGGCGGAACCTGAACCAGTCGTCCTGGCTTTCGCTGGACACCATGCCGGAAAATTGTATCCTGCTGTTCTTGATTTCCGAACGACTGAGGCCGAACATCTTCACCGCGGTAAGGTTCGCCTCCGTAATACGGGTTTCGCCGTCGAGGGTGAGATATCCCACCGGCGCAAAATCGTACAGCTCCGCAAACCGGTCGCGGGACTCGACGATTTCGATCTGCGCCTTCCTTAGGTCCTCATTTTGTATTTCCAGCTCGGTCTCGTACACTTGCAGTTCGTGAAGGAGTTTCTGCACGTCCGCGGTCTTTAACACGGGTGCGGAAGCCGGGTTTTCCCTCAGTATCGCTTCGGCCTCCTTGCGGAGCTGGGCGATGGAACGGACTGGAGAATTCATGGGTATTTTCCTTGCTAAAAGACGCAGCTTCGATTTGACCTTAAAAGGACTACTTTTTTTCTACGATCGACCGTTACTAACCTCTCCCCCGGCCTTTTCCATAAGCAGCAGGACCCTGGCCGGGCGTCCTTTTCCGCCTCCGTCAACACGCCTCGCGCTTACATGGAACGGCTGCCTGTCCGCCAGCGGGACCTGGATCGAAAGGTCCAAGTTCTTTATCGGGGCGTCGCCGCTCAGGGTATTGGCCAACCATTCCCGCGTTTCGGGTGCGTTCCACGATTCGCCCATGAACTCGAAAACCGATTTGCCCTCCGCCAGTTTCGCGGAAACATGGAAAAGGCCGCACCAGCTTGCGTTGGCCTGGACAATGCGGAATTTCTCGTCGAGCACGATCATCGGCTCGCGCATGGACGAGAATATGCTTTCGAACAGTTCACGGGCCTCGCGTCCGGCGGTTTCGGCCAGCTTGACGCGGCCGATGTCCACGAACGTGACCACGAGTCCGTCGATGACGTTGCTTGCGGTACGGTAGGGCATGATGCGCATCTGGTAACAGGCATTGTCTTTGGTATACACCTCGGCTTCCTTGAAAATGAGCGTTTCGAGCACCTCACGGGCGTCGCGTTCGAACCCGTCGTATTCGATATTCAGGACCAGATCGCTCACGGGCCTGCCGATGTCGGTGGGAATAAGTTTGACAAGGTTTATTGCTTTGTCAGTGTAGCGTTTGATCTTGAGGTCGTTGTCCAGGAATATCGTGGCGATTTCGGTGCCGTTGAGCAGGTTCTGCATGTCGTCGTTCGTCTGCGAAAGCTCTTCCACTTTCTTCTGCAGCTCCGCGTTTACCGTGGTGAGCTCCTCGTTGAGCGACTGCAGCTCCTCCTTTGATGTTTCGAGCTCCTCGTTGGCGCTCTGCATTTCCTCGTTTGTACTCTGCAATTCCTCGTTGGTGGATTTCAGCTCCTCGTTGGAAGTATCCAATTCTTCCACCGTTGTCCGCAGGGACTCCTTGGCAAATTGCAAATCGCGCTCCAGATCGGTTTCACGGGGAGCAGCGCCGGCCGGCGCGCTTTTTTTGCGGCCGGATTCTTCTTTGAAAAGCGGCGGAGCCTGCGTAAAGGTCACCAGAAGCAACCCGCGCACCGGTTCGGGGTCCTTAATCGGCGACACGGCAATATTGACATAGTCATAGCCACCGTTGGCCCGGACGCGGACACGTTCCTGCACCGCCTCCTTGTCCTGGGAGACCGCGGACCGGACGGCCGAGGCGAGAAACGTCTTGAGGCCCTCGCGCGCCATATCGAAGATATTGAGCCGCGGTTGACCGCTTCCCGGTTCGAGAAAGGAGCCGGTGCGGCCGTGGATGTACACGATGTCGCCGTGCGGGTCGACTACAACGCCCGGCGGCGCGAAGCGTGAGAGCAGCAGCTTCTCCACCACCATGGGAATCCGGTCCTTCCTCAGGGAACGGACGGGCGGCTCGATCGCCGCTTGTCCGGCGTTACGGCTTGGCGGCTCCGCCGGCATGTCGGGCGGTTCGCTGCCGCCCGCGGTTTCCCTGCGCCTGTAAATTTTCCATTTCTTGTCGACCGTCTCGAAAAGCGCGGAGCTGTCGCCCACGGTTTCCGAAGGGCCAAGAAGCAAAATGCCGTGCGGCCTGAGGGCATAGTGGAAAATGGGAAGGAGCCGTTTTTGCAAATCGGCATTAAGGTAAATAAGAAGGTTACGGCACGAGAGCATGTCGAGTTTTGTAAAGGGAGGGTCCTTGATGACGTTCTGCGGCGCGAAGACGACCATTTCCCGGATTTCCTTCCGGATGCGGTAGACGGGGCCTTCCTTTACAAAAAAGCGCTCCAGCCGCCGGGGAGACACATCCCCTACGATGCCCGCCGGATAGCGCCCCAAGCGCGCCGCCTCTATGGCTTCGGCGTCGAGGTCGGTAGCGAAAATTTGTACGCCGTGGTGCTTGTTCAACTTCTCCAGGCATTCGCGCATCACTATTGCAATGCTGTAGGCCTCCTCGCCCGTACTGCACCCGGGCACCCACGCGCGAATGGGGTAGTCGTCGGGACGGGAACCGATGAGTTCGGGCAGAACGCTGCTCGCCAGGGCGGCAAATGCTTCCGGGTCGCGGAAAAAAGAGGTGACGCTGATGAGCAGTTCCTTGAACAGAACGTTGATCTCGAGCGGGTTTTCCTGCAGGAAACGCACATACAGTTCCGGCCGCGATATCTGGTGCACGTTCATCCTGCGCTCGATGCGCCTGCGGAGCGTGCTCAATTTATACGACGAAAAATCGTGGCCGAGACGCGAGCGCAGCAAAACAAAGATCTTTTGCAGCGGTCGTTCCATTTTTTGAGGGACCTCCACGGGCCCCGGGAGCGGGCGGACAAGGTCCATTCCATTGACATAGGCGACAAGCCTGTCCGGCATGGCCGAGGGCGGCAAAACATAATCCGCGATCGACGTGCCGATCGCGCTTGTCGGCATGCCTGCATACCGCGCCGATCCCACATCCTGCACCATCGCCATTCCGCCTTCGCCCTTTATCGCTTTGAGGCCCAGGGTGCCGTCGGAGCCTGTGCCGGAAAGCACGATGCATATTGCCCGTTCTTTCCGGTCCTGGGCCAGCGAGCGGAAGAAGAAGTCGATGGGAAGCGGCGGCATTTCCTTGGCAGGCACTTCCATGAGCTGGAGTGTGGAATCCATGATCGCCAGGTAGGCCCCGGGCGGCGCCACATACACATGGTCCGGCTCCACGAGCGCGCTGTCTTTGGCCTGCACGACCGGCAGCTTGGTTTCTTTCCCCAGCAACTCGGGAAGAAGGCTCGTATGTCCGGGGTGTTGATGGGTGACCACGATATATGCCATCCCGGTATCGGCAGGCAGGCCTCTAAAAAGCTCGCAAAGGGCCTCGAGACCTCCTGCCGACGCGCCGATCCCGACTACCGGAAAGCGGGGCTCCGCAGCAGGAGGGCGCGGCCCCTTTGTTCTTCTTTGTAAAGCTGCGACCGGGGTGCGCCTTTTCTTGCCCGCAAGCTTATGCGCAGCACGACCCGCCGACCTTGTTCCCTTACGCGGCCGCGCCGTCTTTTGTTTTTCCATCATTACCGGACTCCTTAAGGTTTCCCCACGACGACCGCCGGTTCGTATCCCTTTGGGAAATCAGTGCCGTTCGCCCTAAGCACGTCGAAGGGCAACCGCATCATTCGGCAAAATTACGGGACACCGCACTCGATACAAAAAAACTACTATAAGATCTCACCCGGTCAAACGGTTTTTCGCCGCACCGAAACACCTCCCGGCTTCCTCGAAACCGAGGCCCCGCCTATTGATGCGTTCCCCAGACGCAAAAATGCCCCATGCCCTCCGGCCGCACCGTTGTCCTGCCTTCGCAATCCGCCCGCTCCACCACCGCAGCCAATTCACCCATTGTAAAGCCACGACGGATGGACAAGAGGCCGTCGTGCAGGGTGAAGCCTGCTTGGAAAAACAGCGTGGCAAGAATCCGGAACCCGATATATGCGCACATTCCCCGCAACAGGTCGGTTGCGATAAACCCGTACCGCGACATCTCGCGCATGTTCTTCAGGAACGCCTTGACTTGGCTTTCGTCAAGATGATGCAGGGTATGGTTGGAGACGGCATAGTCGACGCTGTTCTTTTTGAAGCAACCCGCGGCCGCGTCCGCGCATATCACCCGGGAAAACGGATCGTTTCCCAACCTGTCTTTGAGAAACCGTGCCACGCGCCGGTCGGCGTCGACATACAGCACCGTCGCGGCAATACCGCGGCGCCGGAGCCTTCGCGAGCACCATTGCCCGATATCGCCGCCGCCCGCGCCCAGTTCGCACAAGAGCACTTTTGTCAACCGCTTTTTCCTCGTGTCGGCCAGAACCGTTTTCTCGAACACGCTCCTGAACGGCGAGACGAACAAATTGACTAACCGGAAAGCATGCAGCGTGCGATAAAGGTCCGCCTGTGCCGACTCCCGGTCGTCCATCAGCTCCTTTTCCCGCGAGCGGACCGACAGGTCGGGCCACCATGGCTGCGTTGCGCGCGACGCCGCGGCCCCGCGGACCCTGTGTGATCCGGGATTTTGTACGAACAATTCCTCGCGAAGACGCAACGATTGCGGAGGAGAATCGGGCTTCTTCAACAGGAGGATTTCAATCAACCCGAACATTCTTATTTCCGACGCGGCGACCGTGAACCCCGTTTGCCTGCACAGTACGTGCAGCGATGCCCTGTCCGGATACGCGGCGAGCGTATCGGCGATGTACGCGTACACCCGCGGGCTCCCATGCAAGAGAAGCCCCCACAGGCGGCCCCATAACCTGAGGACCAAGCATTGACAAAACGTAATCGCCCGCGACGGCGAGCGAGAAAACTCGAGAAACACGGCCGAGGCGCCGGGTTTCAACACCCGGTAAAATTCCGCAAGTGCAGCCGAAAGATCGGGCGCATTGCGTAATGCGTATCCGCCGCATACGATTGCGGCCGACGAATCGGCCAGCCCGAGCCGGCCCATGTCCTGTATCGTGAGTGCGGCCGAGCGGCCGAGCCTGGCGGCGGCAGTGCGGGCCATCGCGGGTGTCAAATCTGCCGCAACGCAAAGACGGGTGGAGAATCGTTCGCACAAAAGAAGTGCCAGATCGCCGCTGCCGCTCGCCACATCCACGACGGCACCGCTGGGAATCTCGCCGGGCAACAGCGCAATTGCACGGCGCTTCCACGCGGAATCCCTGCCCAGCGAAAGCACGCGCGTGGCAATGGCATACCTGGGCGCCACAACGTTGAACAACAAACGGTTGTAGTCCCGCTTCGATTCCGGAGTGGAAAGAAACGACGGTGGCATGTTAGGCCGCCCTCAAGAGACACGCATGCATCGAAAGCCCGGCGCCGTAGGCGGCCACAAGGCAATGCTGTCCTTTGTCAATTCCTTGTTGCATAAGGCGCTCCAGCACGAACAGCGCCGTGGGAGACGACATGTTTCCATAGTCGCGCAGCACGCCGACCGAGGCCTCCTGCTGCTGCGGCGTGAGTGCGAGCTCCCGTATGAGTCCGCCGAGGATCTTGTCGCCGCCCGGATGCAGCGCCCAGTGCTCGACGTTCGCTCTCGACAGGCCGTTGTCGGCGAGTAGCCGGTCGATGAGAGGAGGCACCAGGGTCGTTATCAGGCGGGGCAGCCTCGGCGTGAGGCGGTTGTGGAGAGCGCCGTTTTTGTGCACATAACGCACGTCGTCCCTGCACTGGGGCGCATATTCCCCGCGGATATCGACGATGCCCAGTCCCTTCGGCCGGTCCCACGTCACGGCTGCAGCCGCCCCGTCGCCGAAGATCGCGTTGCTCACAAGGAGCGAAGGATCGTCTCCCATCTGGAAGGTTGCAGTGCAGATCTCAACCGCCACGCACAGGGAAACACCGCCATAGCGCCGTACGAGCGAGTCTCCCATCTGTAAATTCGGCAGCGCGCCCCCGCACCCGGAACCCACGAGATCGAAGGCACGCACGCCCTTGTCCAGGCCGAGTTCGCCGATGAGATACGTTGAAATCCCGGGGCAGATGTACCCGGTGCACGTGTTGACGATAAGCGACGAGACTTCGCATGCCGCTATGCCGGCGGAATCAAGCGCTTTGCGCGCGGCCTGTGCGGCAAGCTGTACTGACCAGCGCGTGAACCGGGCAATCCGTTCATCGGCGGATTCGGTTTTAAGGAGCGGAACTTCAGCAATATTATCAACCGCAATGTATCTTTTCTTTATTGATGGATGCCATAGGAATTGCGCCAACAAAACAAGACTTCGCTCCTGTAAGACTGTTGCGTAATGTTCACGCGAAAGCGCAAGGGCCTGTTCCTGGGTCACCGCACAGGGCGGAGTAGCCGAACCCACGGATGCTATGAATGAAGCGGGATTTTCCGGTTTCATGACGATCAGACCGCCTTTCTTGAGTGACCATGAAGAGCATAACCACCTTCTATCAAGGAGCTTGACATGACGACATCGTCCATCGAGCAGCGGGTTGCAAAGGTGATCGCCGACGTGCTCAAAGTGGCGCCCGACCGTATTGTGAACGGCGCCCGTATTAAGGAGGACCTCGGTGCGGATTCGCTCGACCAGGTGAGCCTGATGATGGACCTGGAACGGGAGTTCGAAGGATCGATAAGCGACAAAGACGCGCAAAAAGCGGCGACCGTGGGCGACATCGTGGCCCTCATCACCGCGCTGGCGGCGGCAAAACCTTCGGCACGGGAGAATGCTGTTTCCGCGATGTCTTGACAAATCACAACAAGCACCCCTTTTAGTTCCATGAAACGAAGAGTCGTTATTTCCGGCATCGGTATCATCGCGCCCAACGGCGCCTCC
>DATFYJ010000276.1:0-2027 GCA_035315105.1 Chitinivibrionales bacterium | reverse complement strand
CCTGGGAGACAAGAAGCTCAATTTCTCCGGCACGATCCTCAGGGAAGCCGATAGCCTGCTTTCCGTGGTTGACTCATTTATCAAGATGAACAAGTGGCCCGAGGCAAAGGCCAAGGCCATGGAGGCCGACACCATTTTCATGAGCCTCGAAAAGAGCAATCAGCTCGCCAAGGAAATGCGCCCCAAGCTCGTCGGAACGTGGTCGGGGTCGCAGGCCATCAAACAAGACGGCGCGAATGCGGTGGAGAAGAAGTCTTTTTCCTTCGGCGCGGACGGC
The DNA here is from genome assembly GCA_035315105.1 of Chitinivibrionales bacterium. Taxonomy (GTDB): domain Bacteria; phylum Fibrobacterota; class Chitinivibrionia; order Chitinivibrionales; family FEN-1185; genus FEN-1185. The sequence goes on along the minus strand of DATFYJ010000276.1, from coordinate 1,750 downwards.
AAGGTGAACATTGTCGAGGAGCGGACCGGCCTCACCAACCCTAGCCTCAAGGAAGATTGGAAATTCGAGTCGTGGGGAACCTACGACCTTGTTGGCGACACCATTTTGATATTTGTAAAGCGGGAAAAATGCGACAAACAGATCTACATGAACCTCAAGGAAAGCGGGAAGAAGAAAGAATGGGTGAAAACCGAGAAGCACCCGTACGATTCGACGATAACGAGCGGCAAGAAAGATAGGTACATCACGTTTGATTTTCTCAAGGGAAGCTTCAAGAAGAAGTAGCGGTCCCCTCTAACGTCGTCTATTGCGCGGGCGGGTGTTCACCCGCCCGTTTTGTTGGCGCGGTTTCTTTCGATGAATCTCGTGAGCGATTTCTCCCTCCCAAGGTGTCTTATCAGCGTGGATGGCCAAAACGTATGGCACTGGACGATGGACCGGTTGCGGCAAAGGAATTGTACGAAAAATACGGGTTTCTGATCTATCGCACCTGCCGGCGCATCCTCGGCTCCGACGACGACGCCAAGGACGCCCTGCAGGCCGTGTTTCTGAAACTGCTGGAGCAGTACGGCTCCATCCGCAACAAGGAACGGACCGTTCCCTGGATCTTTATCGCCGCGAAACGGCACTGTTTCAACATGCTCAGGGACAACAGGAAGTTCGCGGACGGGATTGATCCGGACGACACGGCGGCGCGGCTCGACGAAGGCAAGCGGCTTGACGAAAAGGACCTTATCCGGCTGATTTTCGCGGATCAGAACGAGAAGGTGAGGGATGCCGTGTACTACACGTATGTCGAGGAATTCGGCCAGGAGGAGATCCGGAAGATAACGGGCCAGTCGCCCGCGACCATCCGCAGAAACCTCAAAAGATTCAGGGACGGCCTTCCGGCCCTCAGAAAGAGGCTTGGCATCTAGCATGGAAAAGCATCTCTTTGACAAAGTGGACCTGCTTGCCTACGCCGCGGGCGACGCGGCCGAGGCGAAGCGCGCCTGCATCGAGCGCCATCTTGCGGGATGCGAACAATGCCGCGCGTTTCTTTCGTCGATGGAATCCGAAAAGGCCGCGTTTCTTGCGGAACATCCGTTCGAACAGGCCGTTGCCGTTCCTGCAAGACAGCCGCGCGCGCAACGGTTTTTCTTCGTCCGCAGGCAGGCGTACGCGCTCGCGGCCACGCTCGTCCTGTGCGCGACGGTGGGATATCTCTACCTTAGCGGCGGCACGGCCCGGGGCAGCCGCATCAAAGGCGACACTTCGCTTACGATTCTTGTCAAGGACCGGCACGGCGACATCGAGAAACGTGCCGGACGGGAATACTTTACCGGAGAGAAGATCCAGTTCGTCTATTCCTGCGGCGCGGACAACCATTTCGCGCTTATAGGCATCGACACCGCCGACGGCGTCACCACCTATTTCCCGCCGTCCGGCGATTCCTCAATGGTGCTCGACAAAGGCCGCGACATCCCGCTTCCGAATTCAATCGCCCTTGACAATTACACCGGCCCGGAGCTGTTCGCGGGCGTGTTCTCGGACCGGCGGTTTTCGCTTTCCGACGTGCGTCGTCGCATCGGCTCGTCCCTTGACAAGAGCAGCCTGCCCGACACGCTGCGCCTCGGGGGCGGATTCGTGACCGTATCGCACCTGCTTACCATAAAGCAAGGGACCCCCTGATGCCGAAACGGCTGCTTGCAATCCTTTTTCTTTTAGCCGCGGTCAACGGCGTGGTCGCGGAGCGGTACGCCCTGCTCGT
>DATFYJ010000275.1:0-10721 GCA_035315105.1 Chitinivibrionales bacterium | reverse complement strand
CGGCGTTATTCTCTACCGGCTCATCACCGGCGAATTCCCCTTCACGGGAGAGAACGTTCCGTCCACGCTCATCAACATCATCCAGAACAGGGAAAAACCCGCCGAGGAGACCGACAAGACCCTGCCGACGGCGCTTGCCGTCCAGGTCCACGCCTGTCTGGAGAAAGACCACACAAAGAGGCTTGCCGCGCTCGGCCCGCTCATTCAGGCCCTGCAGGACTATTTCTTCGACCTCGGCGTGCGTGATCCGGTTGACATGATAAGAAGGTACTTTGCCGACAGAACCGGCACGATTGCGGAGGTGCGCGCGCTGCTGGCTCGTTACCACTGGACAAAGGGAAACGAGTACTTTGCGGCCGAAAAGCACTTGACCGCGCTTGCCCATTACCAGGAAGCGCAGAAGTGCGATCCGAAAAACAGGGAGATTTCGCATGCTGTCAAGAAGGCGCAGGACCTCGCCGTCACCACGCTTACCACCAGGACCGCAAAGGTGCAGGAATACGTGGTGACCAGCGTCCGTGCAAAGAACAGAAAGCGCAGGAAGTGGGGAGGTCTTGTTGCGGCTCTCGTGGTATTTTGCGCGCTGGTTGCGGCCGGACTTGTTTCCTTCTATGCGTGGAAGCCGGGAACGTTTCTCAACGCCGCATCGCGGCTGTCTTCGGGAACGGTGTTCGTGCGTCTTTGGGATGCGGTACGCAACCGGCTGCAGACCCGTCCGGCGGGTGTGACGGTTTCACGTATGCCGGAACAGAACACCGCTCCCGCAGCGGCCGATAAACAGTCCGACACGCAGCATGTCAATACCATTGCAGACACCGGTGCACCGAAGGCGGAAACATCGTCCCGCGCTCACGATTCCGGCGAATCCGCTCCATTGCATGCTTCGCGTGACAGCGTGCATGCGCGCTCCCAGGTTCCCGTTTCGGACCAGGGCCTTGTTCGCGTCGAGGTGAATCCGGTGTACGCTGAAGTGAAAATCGACAATAACCAGACCATGACGCTTGACCAGAGAAGCGACGGTGTGTGGCTTGCAAAAGGAGCGCATCAATTCACCGGCTCGGCCAGCGGCCTTGCTCCCGCCACGGGCATTGTTACCGTGGCAGGCAGCGATACGCATGTTGTCGTGCTCAACCTCATGATGCCGACAAAGAAACCCGGAGCGCTGCAGATATACTCGGACATCGCGGCGGAGATCTACGTTGACGGAGAGCTCAAGGGAAACACGCCGACCTCTGCGCCGATCGCGCTGGCGGAAGGGGATCATATCGTACTGTTCAAGCGTCCGGGGTTTGCGCCGTACCAGAAAATTGTGACCATCAAGTCGGGCGAAACCAAGGAAATGAGGGTGGAACCGCAGCCGAAAAAGGCGGGTGAGTAGGGCGTATTTTCAAAAATAAATCCCCGTTCAGACAATCATTGACGAATGATTCCCCCGATGTTACTATTCTGCATATGCCGGTGGCTTCACCCTTTATTCATGGAAAGGCACGGCCGTCTATGAAAACAACCATCGTAAGAGGCTATACCGTTGCTGTTATTTCGGTTCTTGCTGTCCTCCTCACCTGCAGCAAGAGCAACAACAACCCGACCGGTCCTTCCGGCTCCAAGGTTAACGACTACACTATTGCCTACACGTCCAGCGGCGACACGCTTTTTATCACCACGGCGCAGTCTATTTTATCAACCAAGGAATGCTTCGGTGATTCAATGACCTTTTATTCGGATACGTCGCCGGCATCCAGCGGCATTACTGTCTATGGATTTGACGGTAATACGCTCCGGCTGGTATCGTCGATCACGGATACGATGTCCACCTCTGGCGCTGTGGTCGAGTATTCCTCGGAACTCTCCAGAATCGGAACAGGCACGGGAATCATTGGGCTCTGGAAGTATACAGGGGAATCGTACCGGGTGATCTCCGGAACGCTTCAGCCGACCGAGGTGCAGTCTCTGGATGCGGAAATGGCCGTGGAGGATACGATGCTGTTGAGCATGGTTGCGGAATACCAGATAACGAGTTCGCAGATCAATCTCTATATTTCCGGCACTCTCGATTATGCCACGGAATTCATCAACTATCAATGGGACTATTCCATGCTTGGCGATCCCGCCTCTGCGGACAGCGCGATCTACAACGTGACCGTCAACAAAGTCGGAGAAAACAAATTAACCTTGACCGGAAACGTCAGCCATGAAGTGGTCACCATCAAGTGGGTTGTTTCCGGCGTTTCAAACTATCCAGAGATACCGTACACCATGGTGTATACCAGCAGCAACAGCGCACACGCAGCGTATTCATACTACTCCAATCCGCAAACCTGTCCGGATGATTACTATCCTGCATGGTGGGATGATTTCATGACTGCCAACGAAAAGACCGGCCTTCTCAAGTCATTGTCAAAGCAGCGCGCCCATCACCCAAAGCAGATTCGCAATCCGCTGTTTCCGCGGTCGTTACTGTTTGTAAAATAGACGCGAAATCAGATTTGTAATATACGGAAGTTGTCTGCGGGATGGCTTCCGTTTTTATTGTTGGACAACTTCCTATTCCCGTATCTTCACAAAGAACATCAGCGCCATTGCAGGGAATGTGGCCAGAAAACCGATGAGAAAGAGATTGGTGTATCCCATCCGCTCCACAATGATCCCGCTGAATGTCCCGAAAATCGTTGAGAACACCGACATGAACGCCGACCCGATCGCGTAGTGTCCCGCCTTGAATTCCTTCTTGCATGTTTGCAGAATGTAAACAATCAGCACGGCGTTGCCGAGCCCTGCGGCGATCTGTTCGTAACAGTAAACGGTCCCAATGGTGAGCATGCCGGAGAGCGCCGTTGCATACGGCCGCTGCCATGCAAGCCATATATACGCGAGAATGTTGACGTTCATGAGCAGCGTAAGCGGCCAGATTGCCTTTTTGAGGCCTGTTTTCTTGATCCATAATCCGCCGATCGTTGTGCCGACGATGGAACCTGACAGACCAATCAGTCCGCTCATCCATGCCAGTTGGATATTCGAAACCAGTAAATAGCGTTTGAGAAAGGTCGTACCCATTGAAAAAATGATTTCATCGCCAACTTTATAAAAAATAATGAAAAGAAGGCTGAGTGCAATTGCAGGTTTGGCTTGTATGGTCAAAGCGAAAAGAGCTGCAAGAATGCCAAGATTTATTGATAGAATAATTTCAAATTTAAAGAGGACCATTATAATGCACGTTGCGATACAGATTACGATTCCGCTTGCCAGCGCAATAAATGAGCGTTTCTCGGATATTTCAAGATAGGTGGAAAACGATTCAAGAAAATCATGAACAACACTTTGGACCGTTTTAACGGTTCTTTGAATCGTGTCAAATTTTGGTAGGGCAAACAAATGATAAGATGCGAATAAACCCATAGTGACCGCTCCAGCGGAGAAGCCGTAGCCCCACGCTGAATACATGTTTCCGCCTGAGATGTGCTTGGCTATTATGCCCACAAGGTATATGATTCCTAATTTTTCGGCAATGAGCGCCAATCGGTACGCGAAAACACGGTATCCAGTATATGCGGCTTGATCTCGCGGGTCGGTTAGCCCCTCCATGTAATAACCATCGATAACTATGTCGTTGGTAGCGGCAATAAAGGCCATGGCGGCAAACAGGAACACAAATATGGAATTTGGAATGTGATGACCGTGCACGTTCCCCGCAGTAAAACAAAGCACAGCGATAATCGCAGTGAGGAGCGCAATCATCATTTGGACGCTCTGCATCCAGCGGCGTTTACTGCCGAAAATGTCGACAATAGGTGCCCAAAGGAATTTCAGATTCCAAGGCACTCCGAGAATGTTAAGATACCCGATATGACGTTCGCTCATTCCAATGTCCGTAAAAAAAACGGATATTATTGTCCGCACGATGCCGAAAGGAAAACCTTCTGTAAAGTAGGTGGTGAAGCACCAGACGGCAGGTTTGTTGAGGGAGGACTTATTCATAATTTGTTGTTGCAAATAAAATAGGGTTCGCCATGGCGAACCCCTACAAAATCGAATGCAAAAAACAATCGTTATTTCGCGAGGAAAATATCAGGCCAACGGTCATTTCCTGTGTGGAACGTGAGCCGTACGGCATCCTTTTGCGGCGTTCCGATTTTCCACACATACACTTCGTAATCGTAAATGTCGTGTTCCTGGCCATAGATGGTGGCGCACCACACCATCCATTGGCCGTCCGGGCTGATCTGCGGGAAATACTCGTGGGAGCGACGGCCCGGAAGGTCCATGAACCTGAACTTGTTGTCGATGCTAAGGCCGCCCGGAAGGGCGAGCGGTTTTCCGTTGTCGTCAACGTCGAACTTGAGTTCTTCGGTGCCGCCGTTGCCTTGTCCCTCGTTCATGCGCACGACCGACTTGTTGTCCGGAAACCAGGTTATCTCGCAGCCCGCGCCGGTGGTGTACCATTCCTTTTTTGCAAAGTTCCATATTCCCGTCTGCCGGCTGGTGCCGCGAAGGGTGATTGCGAGGAATTTGCCGTTGGGAGACATTTCGGGCTCCTGTGCCCACGTGCTTTTCTTGAATTGCTTTTCGGCATCGAAGATTTCTTTTTCCTCGTTGGTGGCCAGGCACTTGATAAACACCTTTGACGCGCGGGCGAAAACAATGGAATCGCCTGTGGGCCGCCACGTTCCCCACACCGCGCTTTCCGCAACTTTCTTTTCGCCGGTGCCGTCCGGCTTGACGGTCCACAAATCCCATTTGTCATTCATCTCCGCGTCGTTTTCCGGCACCCATCCCGATTTGCTGCGGCAAAACAGGATGGTTGCGCCGTCCGGCGAGAAACGGGGGAACCAGTCCACGTTGTCCGGTTTATTGGTGACCGCTTTCGGGTCTGTGCCGTCAGCGTTCATGATCCAGATATCGTGTTTCGGATGGACGCGCGACGTTGACCACACGATCTTGCCGTTGATTTTCCCCTTAAGCCCGTCGAGCGCCTTCTGCTCGTCTTTGGTAGGTGACACGGCGGCCCCGGTCGGAGCCTCCTGGGCGGAGGCAAGAAGACAAAACGAGACAAGCGCGCAGCAGATAATGCATAACAAACGTCTAACCATGGAGTACTCCTTTAGCTTAAGGTTTGTATTGGAAAATACAAGGGCCCGTCGATATCTGTCAACCGTCAACTGTCAACTGTCAACTTATATCTTTATTTCGTTTCCATCGGCTGCCACAACTGGCTGTAATTGAATAGATCTCTTGCAACCATCAAATAAATAACCACCCGTTTTTTGTCAAGCATGTTCTTTCTCGCACGGTAGAACTTGTCACGCACCAGAGGCCCGCCGCCCCAGCTCGTGACGATGTCCAACGGGATGCCGGTTAGCGCCGAGACGTGCGCGCCCACCCCGGCTGCTTTGCAATCGACAAGCTCGAAAACCCCCGTAAAGCTGTCGCCGATCAGCATGATGGGCGAATCCGGGTTTGCGCCTTTATATAGAGAACCGTCCGGATTGTGCACCTGTTTGGCGGCGATTTCAACAGCCGGAAATGCCGTTTTGTCCGCCTCTGCCAGCTTGTCAACAAGGTCGCCCTGGCGCATGAACGTTGTATCCTTGACCGAATACTTGACGGCAGATTTCGCGACGTCCGGATACCAAGTGTACTGGTTGACGCGATCGGCAATACGCTGCGCCGCGATTTCGAGGCCCCGGTCGGTCCAATGCGTGTCCTGACGCTGATACACCGCCTCCTTGTTCTTGGCGTCCTCTTTTTTTGCCGCGAGAAAGGCGGGCAGCAGATCGATCACTTCGATGCCGGCGTTCTGAAGATCACGCAGCATCTTTCGTGCATAAGGGTTGATGATGCCGTACGGATCTTTTGGAGGATTGTCGACCGGCAGCTTTTCGAAATACACATCTGACTTGTTCGGCACCGGAACAAAGATGAGGGAGATATTCTTGCTCTTGAGGAACTTGGCAAATTCAACAAGATGCGGAATGGGGTTCTTGTCCGGCGCCTGGAGCGACATGTCGCCGCAGTTCATATAGGACACTTCGCCGCGGAAAAACAGCCAGTCTTCTTTCCCCTTGAACCCCATCTGCTTTTCGGGCAACAACTTGACAAACGATGCCGCGAACAGCCGGAACGGCTCGTCCTTTCTTGCCCAGGCGGCATAGTCACCGAATGTTGTTACCTCGGTTTGGAACCGCGCGTTATTCTCCTTGAAATTTGCCGACACCGATGCGTCGAAGGTAATTGGCCCCGACGTCGCCTGTTGAGCCGGTGTCTGAACCATTGTTTTTGGTTTCTCCTCCGGAAAATCAACAAGGAAGACGTTGTACAGAATGGTTCCGTACGGGTTGCCGCGGATGACCACGAGCGGATTTTTCACCGCAAAACCCTTGAGCTCCTTGATGGCGCCTTTGTCCGCATCGGGCGTGGGCCACTCTGTTTGTCCGGTCATGTCAACCACGTCGGTGTTGAGCTTGGGATACCAGTAGGAGGCGAGCAGGTTTGCCCAGTCGACAACCTGGTCTTTTGTGAGAAGCGTTTTTGCGTAGTCGTTTCGAATCCAATCGAACGCCTTCTGCTTGATTGTTTTGTCAACGCCGTCCACGTTAAGCCGGCCGTAGACAACGTGGAATCCGCCTTTTGCCTCGTCGGGGATGGAGGGGTCGAGGAATTCCACCCACGGTTTGAACTCGATTTTCACCCACACCTGCGTGCTGTCTCCCTGTCCGTGAAGGTACGCGGCTGCGATTTCCTGATATGCCATGAAGACGGACGGGTCGGCCCATTTCTCCCCGTTTATTTTTGCACCGATTTTTGAGATTTCGTCGGACTTGGTGACTTCCCACAGCTTGTTCTGAAGAGGGTCCCACGCAAGCGGCATGTCTTTTTCCGCCGCGGACAGCGGGGTTTGCGAAAGGGAAACGCAGGGCGATACGAGCGCGCCCCCGAACGAGATCTCGGCAAGGCCGATTTTTTTTGCCGGTTTCTTGGGTGACACTGCCTGGTGGTCGAACCGTATGGGGTTTGCCGTGTACACCGCGTAGTCAAGGTTCGCCAGCGTGGGGACCGCAACCGACCTGATCATGACTCTTGACGTGACGCGATTGTAATTCTTGGTAACGGTCTCAAACGGCGCGGCGCCGACCGTAGCGGCTGCAAGGGCAACGGCCACGGCGCAAAGGACGGCTTGTGAATGCATGGGAGAATCAGCCTTTCTTACTGTTTTGAGGCCAGAACAAGAGGAACGTCTTGCCAGCCTTCGTTTCCATACCGGAAATCGCGCTCGACAACCTCCCAGACCACGAGTTTCTTTCCCTTGAGCAGGCCGGGTTTCCGCGCCAGCGATTCGCGCACAAGCGTGGACGCGCCGCCGTCGCTCACGATGGACGCGATGGGTTGCTTAAGCTCATACGCAATGTGGGAGATCCATCCCGCAGAGCGCGGTTCGTCTGACTGATAGATACGCGAAAAACTGTCTCCGAGGAGCACGATTTGCGAGTTCTTGGGATCGTCCTTGTACAAATGCCTGCCGGTTTCGTTGCCCGTTTCGTCGCGCTCCACCTGATACACCTGGTAACACCTCGTCTTTTCAACAGGGAATGAGACCGATAGCTCATGTACTCGTACCGCGGGCAGCGTGGTCATGACGCCCACGTCGCCGATGCGGTCGATGAAGGTGGAGTCAATGGCGTATTCTGTTGTGCCGGCCCGGTACCACGGATACTGCTTGATGCGCTCCGCAACGACGCGGGCCGCGGTTTGCACGCCGCGGGCGCGCCAGTGGGTGTCCTTCGAAAGATACAGGGAGTCGCCGGCAATGGAATCGTTCGCGCGTTCCGCGAGAAACGGCGAAAAAAGGTCTACCGCTTCGACGCCCGCGGCCCGCAGGTCGTTAATTGCTTTGCGCGAATTCCCCCTGCTCGTCACCAGGCGCGGGTCGGCATTGCCCGCCAGCATGTCCGGATAGATGCTCGGTTTGCCCGGGATCACCGCAACCAGCAGATCGACCCCGAATTCGGCAAGCTGCCGTTTGAAGGTGACGGCGGCCTGGATAGGATTGTCGGACACGACCTTGTCGTTCGGGTCCACCTTGAGGGCGCGTTTGTCGAGCACGTACGGGCGGATCAGATAATCGACATCCTGTTTGTAAAAGAACCATCCATTCCTGCCGAGCACGCCTTTTTCGCCGAGGTCCCGGTACAGCGCGTACCTGAGGAAAAACATGACGGGTCTGGTCGACGTCGTGAAAATGGAGGTGTTCTCGATTTCTTTTTCAAAAGGCCGCAGGTACTTTGCATCCCAGAATATCACCGGCAGGTTCTTTACAATAAGGATAGCGCCGTGCGCAAGGTCCGGTTTGCGGTAGTGCGCAGCAAGCCGTGCGGTGGATTCTTGCAGTTCCACAAGAATGCGTGCCGAGGCAGGTTTGTCACCGTCGCGAAGCTTTGCCATGAGGGAATCGAACGAGTGCTGGTATATAGCGACGGCGGCCACGGGTTTCGACGTTTCCGGCGCCTTGACATGGCGGTTATAGGTGAGGGCCGTTTTGTGGAGCTCGGCCGCGTCGACCATGGCTTCGTCGGTCTGTCCCTGCTCATGCTGCGAATCCCAGGCGCCGGCGGAATCGGGGGACGGCTGCCCGACTTCAGAGGCAATCGAATCGACCCTGGCGAGAATGCGCGTGAGGAGGATGTGCATCGTGTTCGCGCGTTTCACGGGCGTTACAAAGGTGTCTTCGAACAGATCGAAGAACTGGATGCGCTTGCCGTTTGTCACTTCGTACGCCGCCTGCGTTATCGGAAGAGCAAATATGACAAACAGGAACAATAGCGTGAATGCGAGTGCTGATTTTTTCATGTCGCTTTTCTCTCCGGTTCAAAACTGGAAGTAAAGGAACGGGCTGAACGACTGGGTAAACATGCCGAGAACGGCGTACAGGAACACGAGGCCGCACAGCACAAGTTTTGCAGGCGTCATGCCTCTTTTCACCCATTCGTAGGCCTGCACGGGCTGCCACACGAAAAGAGCGCATATCGCCATTTCACAAACATGGCGCATTGAAAAAATCTGCGCCGAAAGGAGCGGCGCCGACGCCGATCCCTTGATGGTGCCGATCATCGCGCCCCAGTACAGAACGGCCTGGGACAACGTCGGCGCGCGGAACACAACCCAGCCGAACAGGATTATCACAAACGTCAATACGACCTGAATCCAGGCCGGTGCCCGGGAATATGCCGTGTTCTTGCCCTGAATGCGTTCTATGATGAGGAACGCGCCCTGATACAGCCCCCAGACGACAAATGCCGTGCTCGCCCCGTGCCAGAGGCCGCAAAGGAAAAACGAGAGGCCGAGGTTTATATAGGTGCGTACTTTTCCCCTCCGGTTGCCGCCGAGCAGTCCGATGTACAGGTAATCCATGATAAAGGACGACAGCGATATATGCCATCTCTTCCAGAAAATGGAGATGCTCTTTGACAGATACGGCGCGTTGAAGTTTTTGATGAATTCAATACCCATCATGCGCGCGAGTCCCACCGCCATGTCCGAATATCCGCAGAAGTCAAAGTAGATCTGGAACGAGTAGGCGAGAACACCCCACCAGGCGTTGAGCATGCCGGGCGCGTCCGCGCCGAACGCGGCATCGGCGATGCCTGCCGCCGTGTCGGCCAGCAGGATCTTCTTTGCAAAACCAAGGACAAAGATGGCGGCACCGCTTGCGAACTTGTCAATGGAATGCTCGCGCTCCATCAGCTGGTCGGCCACGCTCTGGTACCGGATAATGGGGCCCGCGATGAGGTGAGGGAAAAGGCCGAGAAAGCATGAGAATGCGCCGAACGAGGGCGCCTGCTTCGCATCGCCTCTGTAAACGTCAATAACGTAGGAAAGCGCCACAAACGTATAGAAGGAAATGCCCGAAGGCAGAAGCACCTGCAGAATGTGAAACGTGTGGGTCGGACCGCCGCAAATGTGCAGCAGGCCGTTGACGCCGCCCATGAAAAACATATAGTACTTGAAGAACCCGAGCAACAGCAGGTCGGTGACGATTGCGAATACAAGCGCGAATTTGCGGCGCTCTTTTGTGATGCCCTGCTTCACAATGATCTGGGCGCACAAATAGTCTTTGTAGGATGAGATAAAGAGAAGCAGGGTGAACCAGGGTACGAGCCAGCCGTAAAAGACATAGCTCATCACCGTTATCCAGACGTTTTTTATGTACATTCCCTTCCACTTGAACGGAAGAAGGAAATAGACCGTCAGAAAGAACGGCAGAAAATAGAAGAGGAATATCTGCGATGAAAAAACCATGCGAGTTTCTCCCAGCGATGTCCGGTGTGGTGGATCGTTCTACTGTACTACGTCGGCCCGCACGGCGTAGTATTTACCAAGGTCCGAATCGGAATATTCGTCATCCACCGCGTCTTTCCACACTTTTTCAATCGGCGTGACAAGCCACAGCTTCTGCTTGCCGCCCACTTCGAATTTTTCCACGGTGCCTGCCACATTCTTCTTCATGGCGTCTTTGATCTGGGCCCTGGGAATGAGCGGATTATACTGGCCCACAAGAATCTCCTGAGGCTTGTACGCGCCTTTCACCACCGACAAGACCCGGTATTTCATGATGTAAACATAATTGTACAGGTCGTTGGACGCGAATTTTCCGGGAATCTCGGTGATGCGCGCGATGACGACAAGGGTGTCGCCCGATCCCTTTGCAGATTTGCCTGCAGGTGCGGTGG
>DATFYJ010000274.1:0-2045 GCA_035315105.1 Chitinivibrionales bacterium | reverse complement strand
CAGCAGCGGCCTGATTGAGAAGCGCGATTCTCGGCGACTGCGGATCGATGCCGAACCGCGCACAGAATCGGCCCAGAAGCTCGGGGTCACGGATTGTCAGCCACGGCGCATCATGGAATCGTCTGGCAGCGGAAGTCTCCTGTTGGGAAGGTTTCATGGTTGATAAAATACTACACACCCGACCCGGCTTCTTTTCAAACTATCGCCCGTGGGTGCCCGCGCGCGGGTGTGTGGTTCAGCATCCGGCCCACCAAGGGGGGCTACCCAGGAGGGGGTCGCGCAAGACCGGCGCGATATTGAAAATGAACAATAGGAGAAGAAGCGCGCCGGGCTGGAGCGAGGGGGAAACTTCCCCCACCAACAATAGTGTCATTTGCTGAAAATCTGCCGCTTTTCCATCCCATCCGGCCCCATGTTTTCTGCCAGAAAACTCTTTTTTTCCTTCCCTGTTGCGGCGTCACGTTTTCCTTGGTATATTGATGTTTGGAAGACAAGCCCAGGCCGCTAGAACCTTTCGCACCGCCTTTTAAAGGGAGCTGTTCCATGAAAAACACGCTTTTGACCCTTCTCTTCACGGGCGCGCTTTTTTCCGCCGCCCACGGTTTCGGTTCGCTTGCCGGCCGCGCGCCCGGGACCAACGAGGCATTTGTCCGGCTCTGGCTCAAGACGCTGGACGCGAAAGTCACCATCAACGACCAGATCGCAGTGACGTTCGTGGATCAGACGTTCCTCAACACCACTTCATCCACAAAGGAAGCCATATTCGACTTCACCCTGCCCGAAGGATCAACCATTGTCGAACTTGCCCTGTGGATAAACGGCAGGCGCCAGGTCGCCGTACCCATGGAAAAGACGCAGGCCACGTCTTCGTACGACAATGCGGTGAGGTTGAGCGTTGATCCCGCGCTGCTCACGTACGTGGGCAACAACGAATACCAGGTGAACATCTATCCCCTCAATGCCGTTGTCGGAGACTCACTGGATTCCTTGGCCCAGCGGAGAATCGATTTCACCTATGTAACCCCGCTCAAGAGCATTTCCGATACCTCGGGGTATTTCTTCCAGCTCATGACCGCAAACCTGTCGAGCCAGCCGCCGGTGCGCACGTCTCTCTCCATTAATGTCAATTCACAGGACACCATTGCCAATGTCTTGGTTCCCAACTTTTCGGCGACCGAGGTTGGGATAACAAAGGTCAATGCAAAATCCTACACCCTTGCATACGGCACCGAAAACGCCTATGCGACCAAGAATCTGACCCTCGACATCATTGGCACCCATGCTTCATTGTTCAGGTTCAAGGCAGCCACCTACGTGCCCGGACTCGACACGACGCTCTCGTTCGATTCGACCGAAACCGCAAGCTACTTTGCCATGTGGCTCTCCGCCCCCACCCCTTCATCGCAAACCGTCAAGCCGCGCGAAGTGGTGTTTGTGGTCGATGCCTCCTATTCCATGACGGGGACAAAACTCACCCAGCTCATTGCGTCTCTCAAGCATGCGCTGGGGCTCCTCTCCCCTTCCGACCGGTTCAATATTATCGTGTTCAATACAACGTCCGCGAGTTTCCAGTCTTCCCTGGTTCCGGCCACGCAGGCAAACATCAATTCGGCAATCGCCTTTGTCCTGGCGGTTCAGGTCAAGGGCATCACCAATGCGTACGGCCCGCTTGCGCAGGCAATGGCATCGAACTGGACAAGCACCGCCAGTCACGGGATATTCCTGCTTACCGACGGATATCTGAACTGGCCGCTTCGGCTTTCCACATCGCAAATGATTGAAACCCTGACCGTGGCAAACACGGCCGGCGTGCCCCTCTACGCGGTGGCCATGAACGATGATGCCGACCTGTCGTTTCTCTCCCTGCTTTCCGGCCAGAACGGCGGATTCCTGGTGGCGCTTGCGTCCGCGGACACGGCGCAAGGCGGCCTTTCCACCACTCTCGAACAAATGATGTATCCTGTTCTCTTCAACATCAAATTGAACGTTCCCGGTGCAAACGCCTATGATGTGTATCCGACAACATTGCCCCCGCTGCCGGATGG
>DATFYJ010000273.1:0-9379 GCA_035315105.1 Chitinivibrionales bacterium | reverse complement strand
TATATCCAACGCCTGTATCGCCAAACCAATCACGGTTATTTCCGTAAGACCGGCCGCCATTTACAAAAACCCCGAGGAAGCCCGAATTCATGCTCTTTGCCCAATGCCACCGGTAGGCTAACTCCAGATTTTCTCCGTGAGAATCCCCGTCGACATACCCTGGGTAATAACTGCCTTCCACAACGATCCCGTGCTGACGGTTGAACAAATATTCATAATTGAGCGAAAGAGTGCCCAAGAAGAGAGCAGACACATCGAGTTGAATCGCTTGCTTTGTCTTGTCGGAGTACCAATAACCCCTCGCAGGTCTCCATGGTCTCCACGGAGCGGGAACTCGATAAACGACATAAGGCGGCGAAGAAGAGGGACGTGCGACGGATGAGGTCTCTATCGGTGCCGGTTGAGCCGGGGCGGCCTGGACACTTGAATTTGTGACGACGCGTCCCTTGTGTTTCATAGCCGTGATAATCACGTGAGGAGATGCGCCATATCCTCTGAGTTGCACTATTTGATCCGAAGAAAGATTATAACTGGAATCGGATGCATCGATATAAGATATAATAACATCTTCGCTCACGCCGGATTTTACAAGCTTTGCCAAATCATCGTATTGCTGGGATGCTTGTATGCCCGTAATGCCCAAAATGAGAACGACACAAAAAAACCATAATTTTTTCATAAGAAACCCCCTGATGATATTGCCAATAACCGGGATATCATTGTTAGACAACTATTGCAGCCTTTTTGTTTCTCTTTTCCTGTAGTGTTGTAGCAGTCGTAGTCGCGGTGCTGCGGGGTTCTTTATTTTTTTCCAGCGACGGCTCTCCTTGCAGCCAATATCCCTATATTTAATTTGAGCAAAGGTTGATCATGACAACTATTTTTACACGGAGACATAATATTCTCTGTTCATTACTTTTTGAGAGGAGCTCTATCATGTCCGCTCGACAAGGGTTGCAAACAAGTCGCTGGGGCTTTACAATTTTATTCATAATTGGTGTTATTGCAAAGCTTGCGACGCCAGATCCGGTGATCCCTGTGGAACGAACGGCCGCATGGGCGCCGGGCGTAAGTTTCCGGGGCGGCATACCCACCAACAGAACATCCCTGATCAACGTTACGAACGCTCCGTACAACGCGAAGGGAGACGGTGTTACCGATAACACCGCTGCTATTCAGGCTGCAATTAATGCCGCGACGGCAAATCAGGTGGTCTATTTGCCAGCCGGCCGATACCTTTGCACCGCTACCCTCAATCTGAAAAAATCAAATATATCCATTCGTGGTGATGGCCCTAATGCAACGATCATCAATTACACGGGAGCGGGCGTGGCTATTTCAGCAGCTCCTTATATCACGTCCTGGTCGGCCCGGCAGGCGGTGACAAGCGCGGTTACGCAGGGGACCAATCAAATTACCGTTACCAACGCAAGTGGAATAACCGTGGGCGATATTATTGTCATATCACAGATTAATCCATCCTATGCAACGCTTCACGGCAATAACGGGCTTCTGTCCTGGGGCGGCGCCCCTAATGCTTCGGGCGGGTACACCAATGACACCACCCGCGGGATGATGCAGGTCGATCTCGTGACCGCCGTCAGCGGCAATACCTTGACATTAGAAAGGCCGCTGTATCTGACGTTCGCAAGCTCGTAATCTCCGGCAATTAATTCCATGACGCCCGCTTACGGCATCGGGATCGAGAACCTGCAGATACTGCGCAGCGGTGCAGGCGGTGACGAGCCGAACGTCAACTTGGCGACGCTGGCCGAGTCATGGGTTTCGAATATAGCTTCTGTTCAAACGAGCGGGACGGAGAACTATGCGCATGTAATGCTCACCAACGATTATGCGTGCGAGGTGAGGGACAGTTGGTTTCAAGGCGGCGGGGTGAATGGCTCCGGCCTGGACTACGGAGTGTATATTGTCAACAACGCCAGTGAAAATCTGGTCGAGAACAACGTGTTTGTCGGGATGCGGCACAGCATGATCATTGCCGCCGGCGCCAGCGGCAACGTTTACGGATACAACTACACCTCCGGACCGTGGGAGAGCAATTATCCCAACGATCAGACCGGGGATCAGGACAGTCATGGCGGAGAGACGTACATGAACCTCTGGGAAGGCAACATCGCAGAGAATTTCTGGATGGACAACACGTGGGGAGGAAATGCTTTTAACACGGGTTTTCGGGATTGGTGCATCGCCTACTCCACGGCAGGTCAAAACGACCAGGATTGGAATGCCATAGCGCTCGAAGCCAACACCTACAGCGCGAATGTCGTGGGGATGGTGCTTGGCCGTCCGGGAGCCGCCAACATAGATTATTCCCTTGATTCAGGTGCGCGATCCACGGCGTTTATCCAGGGGAACTACAGTTTCCAGACAGGGAAAACGCTGTGGATATCCGGCCCAGTAACGCTTCCCGCCTCTCTCTATTACAGTTCCAAGCCTGCCTGGTGGGGGACATTGGCGTGGCCGGCGATTGGGCCGGATGTTTCGCCTGTCAATGGAGTCATACCGGCACAGCAACGGTTTCTGGTGCCGGTCAAGCAGCTTCTGCCGCAGAGCCGCAATGCAACCGGGGGAATTCCTTCGGCTCCTTTCCTTAAGTCAACGATTATCCCAAAGAGCGGTGCAACGGTCCTGACCTTTGGTGTTCCTGTTGCAGGTGATGTCGCGCTTGAGATTTATTCTTTGAGCGGCAGGACTGTCGCGACGATTTCAAAGCCGGGCCTTGCGCCGGGAATCTACGAAGAACACCTGGGCGCTGCTGTGTTGCCTGCGGGCGTTTACTGCTGCAAACTCCGGGTCGGAACAGCCGTTCTGTCCCATGTCATGCAGGTTGCACGGTAACGATTGCCGGCAAAGCTGCAAGTTTTTCTAATGTCGCTGCCGCGTCCTGGAAGGCCCGGACTTCACACCTTTTCTACCGTACCAATGCAAACGTGGCTGTCCGGCTGCTGTCGCCGATTTTGACTATTGCGCAATAGACCCCCGGCGGCGATTCGCAGCCGTTTTTTACGGTTCCGGTCCAGAGTATTTGTTTTTCTGCGCTGCAGCCTTTGCCGTCCCATTTCCAGATCAGACGTCCCTGCTGGCTGTAAATTGCAATCGACGAGCCTGCGGTTCCGGTCGCGGGAATGGTAAATGCGACACCGGTTCCAAAGGCCCTAATCGAGAACCGCTGCAGCGCTTTCGCGAAATTGCCCGCAGCGACGGCCGCGCCTTTTGTCAGGGTTATGGTCAGGCGTTTTATCAGATTTACGGGCACGCCCGCCGTGCCGTCGGCTGCGGCGATTACTATGGTCGGCGCTGAGCTGTCGACCAAGGCCGTGTATTGGCTCCCGGCAATCAATCCGCCCGCGAAGATCGTGTCTGCGCCGCCGCCGGTAGTATACGACGGCTCCGCTTCTATTGTCATCGTTTGAGCGCTGCTGCGCCATGCGAGATTCGCACTCACAACCGACCGCATCAACGTAGTCCCCGCGATGGTCATAACCGTGCCGCGCGTCATCATAGCAAACGACGTCGACGCATTCTGCGTGCGCACGAGCAGGTTGGTCGCGTCGGATTGAATATTACCGGCCGTCAGTTTTGCAGAATCGGCGCGCATGGCGAAAATATCGGTGGTGGCGCCTCCCTGCACCTGCACGGCGGTCCCGCCTGTCGCGGAAAGCAAGCTGCTGGTAAGCGCCGGCTGACTGTTGTGTTGCGGCGCCACTACCGCCGTGAAATGCGACGATGAAGCGTGGGTAGTGACGGAAAGGCACGGGTGGGACGTGGCCACCAAGGGATCGACGGGAAGGAACGCACTTTGCAGGATGGACACGGGCGGTTCAAGGAAACGGATGTCAAGACGCATGTTCGATGAATCGGTCACGATAAATTCGCCCGGCTGGCCATTGGACCAGATCCCGGTTTTGTGGAGCCGCCAGTTGAAAGCGTGCGCGGCAGTGCCCATGCCTTTGAGATCGTCAATCGATATCACATACCCGCCTTCGACAAAGGCGATATGACGAACAAACTTGCTTGCGTTGACATAGAGCTTTGTCGCATCGCCGGCCGCGCACGCGCTCGAGCCCGACAGCATGACGTCGGCCAGATGGCCGCACAGGCTGTAATCGAACGGCTGATACCATTCGCCGCCCTCATTGGTCTGGCCGAGCGTGTCTATCACAATCGTATTATGGCTTCGCGTCAGCTTGTTGTCGGTCGGATACCCGTCGTCCTGCGCAAGCATCCTGCCGCCGGAAAACAGAAGGAAATGGTTCTGATCCGGATGATCGTGCGCCACGTTTACGTAATTGCCGTTTCGCAACTGCTGCATGTGATTTCCACCTGGAGGACCGCACTTGAACACGAATGCGGTCGCCGTGTCGGCCCAGGAAGCGCGGATGGAGAACATTTCCAGATCGGGCCAGAACCTGTATAGGGGCAGGGTCGAATAGGACTGCGGCTGCAACGAATCGGGATACCAGAGCATGCCCCACATGGTCTGCTGGTAAAAACCGCCTGACTGCTCTTTCATCAAGCGCCGCAGCACCGAATCCGCCAGAGCATCTTGGGTGCGGCCGATCCCCGGCAGCCACGCCTCCGCATTGCTCGGCGGCCCCTCGTCGGCGTCGCCGATGTTGAACATGTTGCTCCACCCGGGCGTGTTCATATACAAACGGTAAAGGTAATCGTTTGAAAAGTGCGGTTTGCCCACCGTCAGGTCGACGCCGGTCACATGGCTCATGAGCACGGCTGTGCGCGCCACCCAGGGATACCCGTAATCCCAGTACCCCGCTCCTTCATGCGTGCTACCGTCATCGGGCAGCCATTGAGTGACCTTGGTGAAACACCCGACCGCCAGATCGGCCGCGGTCTGCACGTTGATCCCCGGATCGTCGCCGTAGATCGCAAAGGAAGCATTGGCCAGTCCGTGAATCCGGTTGTGCATGTGGTTGTTCTGGTAATCTTCGGTCCAATATTGACCAACCGCGAATCGCGGCTGGATGGTGTCAATCGAGCGCTTGAGAGCGGTCCGCAATGTCGCGCGGTCCGTCGGGGAGAGATAACTGTAGAGAATATCATACGTCAAGGCCATGCCGGATGTTATGTCCATGGGGATCAGGTCGTCGGCGAGCCAGTCGGACCGCCCGGCATAAAAGAGCGCCCACGACCGCGCCGCGTTGGCGTAAGCGGTGTCGCCTTCGACAAGGTAGAACATGCACATGGAGAATTGCCCCCAGAAGCCGAAAAGATAATCTTTCCACGTGCCCGGCGCATCAGGCGTGCGCTGCGATACATAGCCGCCAAAGTCACTCTTTGCCTTTTTGTAAAACCAGCTGCACGGTCCAAGCGCGCGTTGTTTAATAGTGGGGATGTCGGCCTGGGTGAAGTAAAGACGGGGATGCGCGCCTGCCAGATCGGAGCGCATGACAAAGGTGTTGAGCGGGGGCTGGACAACGATGGATTGGGCCGCCGCAAAAGCGAGCAATGCCAGCGTGATCAACATGCCGCGAATTGACAGACCCGCAATGTTCTTCATACGACAACCTCCGAATAATATGTTCCATTGTTCGAGAGCGGATTGATGCATGCAGTGAGTTTCTTTCAGACCCTCATTTCTCACTTTATTGCCCGCTCCCGCCGTCTTTGTGGCGAGGTGCCTCACCTAATGAGAGTATACGGTTTGGTAGGCTTTGTTGTCAACGCCGGCAAGACCGGCAGCATGCATTCCTTGGAACATAGGCAAATCACGCATCCTTTGCCGAAATTTACACCATCATTATTTGAGGAAGGCGGCATAACGGATGGTATTTTTCCATAGGACGGCATTAGAATATTTTGATCAGGATGATCCAATGGCCGCATCAAAACCAAAAAAGAACGAAAAAGAAACCAAGAACAACCGTCCCCAAAATCAACCCCGAAAACAGGAAGAAAGATCCAAAACAATCAACTGCAAACGGTATCTTCCTGCCGGCATTATCCTGCTTGTCACCGCCATGTTCTACTGGCCTGTTCTTGTCGGTAAAGGGTTCCTCTGGGGCGACTTTCTCGAGCAGAATTTTGTGTACCGGCTGTTTGCGGCCGTGTCCCTCAAGCAGGGCGTGTTGCCTTTCTGGAACCCGTACGTGTTTTCGGGCATGCCCTTTTTTGCTGATGTGCAGGCTGCCGTGCTCTATCCCCTTAACCTTGTGCTCACGCCTTTCGCAAGTAAAGAATGGCTGAGCCCGCTTCTGGTCGAATACCAGATTGTCGTGCATATCGCCATGGCAGGATGTTTTATGTACCTGCTGAGCCGCGAGTTCGGCGCAAGTAGGTACGGCGGCTTGCTTTCGGGCATTACCTTCATGTTCTGCGGGTTCTTCACCACCCATATTTTTCACGAGAACCTCATTTATGCCGCCGCATGGTTCCCGCTTGCGATTTTCCTGTTCAAACGCGCCATGGACAGGACCAGCCTCCTCTACGCGTCGCTCACAGCGCTCGTGCTGTGCACCATTTTCCTGTGCGGCTATCCGCAGCTCATGGTGCACATGTATTACTGGCTGGCCGCGTATTACCTTTTCGGACTTGTCGTGCGGATCAGGGGAACAACGAAGGTATTGCCTGAAGTAAAGCGAGCCGGCCTGTTTGCGTCGCTGGTCGTTCTAGGCATCGGTATGTCGTCGGTGCAGTTTCTCCCCGCGCAGGAACTGGCCAAGAATTCGGTGCGGCCCACGCTGCCGTTTGCCGAATCCTGTGAAGGGTCGCTAAGGCCTTACCGTTTTGTCACTCTGTTCGTGCCCAATTACTTCAGCCGGCCGAGGACAACATCACAGATAGGCACCTATTGGGGAATATCGAAAGAGGACCAGAACGGCGGCATGCAAAATTACTGGGAGACGGCGATCTACACAGGAACCGTGCCGCTTGCGCTTGCGGCAATCGCACCTTTTTTCGTGCGCACGCCCGTAACGGCCTTTCTCTCCGTTATGGCGGTCCTGAGTTTTCTGCTTGCCATGGGCATTTCATTTTTCCTGTACTGGCTTGCCTTCAAGTTCCTTCCGGCGCTCAATGCGTTCCGCATCCCCGGCCGCTTCGCTTATCTTTTTTCGCTGTCGGTATCCCTGCTCGCGGGTTTCGGCCTCACCTGGCTGCAGTCCGTAGGGCCGCGGGAAAACGAAAAGCCGCGGGTGGTGCTCGAAAGGGCCCTTTGTGCCGCAGCAGGAGTGTGCGTAGCATGGGGACTTCTCTGCCTGTTCGGGGTCTTTAAAAACGGCATCGTCGAGTTCATGACGGCGTCCGGGGGCTTGGGGTCCAACGCGTCCCAGATATCGGCGCATATTGACAAACAGATATACCCGTTCGTGCTCAAGGGCGTATGGCTGTTTGTTTTCTTTGCTGTGTGCGCTTCGGCGACCTGTATTGCGCGCCTGCGCGGGAAATTGTCGGCGAACTTCGCCGCCATCATTCTGGTTTTAGCATCGGTGCTCGATTTCATGGCGTTCGGGTTCGGCTATGCCGCTGGCAGGAGAGATCCGCGCATCATGTACGCGAAGAGGACTGCGGTCGAACAATTGCAGGAGATGGGTAAAACCGAGTATTTCAGGATCAATGCGCGCAACTCGAGCCCGGGGACCGACGACCTTGGCGGCCTGTATATGGCGTTCCACAAGAATCAGGGGAGCGTGCATCGCCTGTTCCTCATGGAAGGTTACAACCCGCTGCGCCTCAAGCGCCAGCTTGTCAACCGCAAAGAACGCACGCTGGACATCCTGAACGTCAAGTACGCGGTCACCATGGACGAGCGGAGCCGGGAGATGGGGCTTTTGGAGCGACCGGCCTATTTCCCGCGCTGCCGCATGGTCTACGGCTATACAATAGAGAAAACAGAGGACGCCATTCTTCCGCGTCTTTATGACCCGTCGTTTGATTACAAAAAGTCCGTTGTCCTCGAGGAACAGCCGGCCCTGGCCGTCGACACCAGCGCTGCCGACACCGCGTGGAATGCCGTCATCACGAGTTATTCTCTTAACAGGATCGACATGGATGTGACAACAGTGGCAAACGGGCTATTGGTACTGAGCGAAATCCATTACCCGTCGTGGAAGGCCACCATCGATGGAACGCCCGCTCCGCTCTACCGGGCTGACTACGCGTTGCGGGCGATACCGGTTGAGAAGGGGCATCATACGGTGTCGTGCTATTTTTCAACAGAAGTATTTGATAAAGGGTTGATTATATCGCTGCTGTCACTTGCAATTACTTTGGGAATGGGCGGGTGGGGGTTGTGGCGGGAAAGAGGAATAAAGAGTTGAGAGCGCACCCTTTAGGGTGCGTTCATAATTCCACCTGAAGATCTTTTACTTTGACACCAATGCTCCAAAAGGTCTATATTTTTGCAGAATATATCTCACAAGCAGTTTAAGTCTGCCAGCAAGGAAAACGCGGTTCCCAACCAAGCACTCGACAAGTGAAAGTACCTATTCACCATGAAAAAATCGCTGATCATCTGTTCCGCTATTGTGATGGCTTTTTGGCTCGAGGCCCTGTACGGCCAGACATTACACCAGGTAGGACTCAGCGGCGGCGGTGCAATATTTGTTCCAACCATCAATCCGAACGACAAGAACGCAATGTTCGCAAGTTGCGACATGTCTGGGTTCTACCGGACTACCGATGGAGGAACAACGTGGAGCGTTATGGACTATCACCAGATAAGCAACGTCAACATGTGCTACCCTGTTTTCGACCCGGCTAATAAAAACCTGATGTACGATGCAACCGGTACCACTTTAATGCAGAGCAATGATGAAGGCACCACCTGGAACACAATACGCAGTTATACGGCTGCGGGTGATGCCAATATAGTAAGAATTTACCCGGATCCATTAAATGCAGCAAACATTTACGTCGGTACGGATAAAGCGGTGTACCTGAATGCCAACCAATGCGCTGACATCAATGATGCAACAAATACGATTGGTTTTTTTATCTCGGACGCCGGCACAAAATACGAATATGCAGCTACATCAAGTAATATCTGGCGTTCCTCAAACAACGGGACAAACTGGCAGAAAGTCACCCCATCGGGTCTGTCCGGGATTGTTAGTTTTTGCGGCGGCAGCGACGGAGTATCAAACACGACACTCTGGGCAACCGGGACCAACGGCAAGGTCTATCTATCTAAAACCGATGGAAATTCCTGGTCTCCGGCTCCAACAACCGGCATCGCGTCAACGGATGTGGGATATCTCAATTTGATGTCATGCCCCGAAAACAGTCCTAACATCGCGTATGTAATAGTTTCGGGCGCTCCAAGTGCGGTCTATGGCAATAACAGCTATATCAACCTTAACATTTACAAAACAACAAACGGCGGGAACACATGGACAAATGT
>DATFYJ010000272.1:0-2572 GCA_035315105.1 Chitinivibrionales bacterium | reverse complement strand
CCCGCCGGCGCCAAAAGATTCTGTTGTTCCTGCAATAATGAAATTTCCGTCCGGGGTGGCGGTGATGGCGTTTGCCCAATCATTCTTGTTTCCCCCGTATGCCTTTTGCCAATACGTCTGCCCTGCGCAAATAGTTGCCATTGTCAACACCACAAGCACCAGCATCACCATCTTCATCGCCGGTTCTTTGCAATTCATAAAGAACTCCTTGTTCTTCCGTTGACCTCACCCCTGTTTCCCCTCTCCTATCGGAGAGGGGACGAGGGCAATTCTTCCGGCTTCCACTGTCACATCCAATAATATATGTAAGGAAACCCCAAAGTGAAGGCTGTCTCAAAGAAAGCGTTTTCTGGCAGAAAATAGGGGATAGTAGGCAGGATTGTCTTCGGACTATTCACAAAAGGATGTGGAAGCAATTTCAACGGCGGCACCTGGCATAAGCACGAGATTCAAACGAAGCGTGTCGAGGAGGCTCCAGGCTATCCTTTCTGTCAATTGTCAATATCCACATTTCCCCACATTCTCAACCGTACCGCTGCACTCCAAGGGTGCCCCCCAACTGAAGCATGGATGCTCGCCGCAAAACCACCTTGGGGGTCACCCGGCTCAGTCATCCAGAAGTCTTGGTTTATTTGTACTTTTGTTAATGCGGGATGGTCTTGTGTAACATGACGGAAGAAGACTCCAAGACCTCATTGTGCCCCGAACGCCCTTTCAAAATTCCTCTCCACCGCTGCTGCGAATTCCTCTTCGTCCATCTTCCTGATCTCCGCGATCTTCTTTCCCACCAGGGCGACCCATGCAGGCTGATTCGGTTTTCCCCGATGGGGAACAGGGGCGAGATAGGGCGTGTCGGTTTCAATGAGGATCGAATCGAGCGGGGCGCAGGCTGCAACTGAAGCGAGTGAGGATTT
Source organism: Chitinivibrionales bacterium (assembly GCA_035315105.1). Taxonomy (GTDB): domain Bacteria; phylum Fibrobacterota; class Chitinivibrionia; order Chitinivibrionales; family FEN-1185; genus FEN-1185. The sequence goes on along the minus strand of DATFYJ010000272.1, from coordinate 1,658 downwards.
TGCGAATGTGACTATGCCCGAGAACGAGACAAAATACCCCGCATCGACGATCCCCTTCAGGGTACCTGCGTCGCCGGTGTAGCAGTGGAACACGGCTTGCTTAACGCCCGCGGATACGCACATGGCAAGCGCGCATTTTTCGCAGCCGCGCGAGTGTACGATAACAGGCCTTCCGAGGCGATTGGCAAGCGCAAGGTGCTTTTCGAAAAACGATGATTGCAGTTCGAAGGAAGGATACGCGGGGTTTGTCGCATCAATGCCGGTTTCACCGACCGCGATGACCCGTGGATCGGCGAACAGGGCGAGAAGTTGATCTTCCCACCCCGGCGGCGTGTCGTTTACATCAAACGGCGAAATGCCCGCTGCGCCCAGGAGGCACGGGTAAGCCGCGCATTGTCCTACAACGGTTCTGCTTGACGAAAGGGATGTTGCGGCGTTGAGGATGCGGTGCACGCCGTTTGCACGGGCGCGATCAACGGTTGCTTTGAGCGCGGCGTTGTCGCAACGGTAAAGGTGGGCGTGTGAGTCGGTCCACTGGATCATGGCCGGATTGCGTCAGGTCCGGTTCTTGAACACGGCGGCCCACTTTGCCAGGTTCCAGATTTCGGGTTTCTTCATGCCGCGCCCGATCTTGAAAATCACCACGTCTTTGGCTTCGATATGGAAGGGCTTGCCGTTGAAAGTATACTCGAGAAGGCTGTTGTTGCCCACGCAGACGTTAAAGCTGTCTCGGGCGACGCACCGCTTGGTCTGGTTCGCCTTGAGCCAGTTTTTCCATGACACGCCGTCCGAAAAGACCTGGATCCACACCGAGTCTTTTTTCGCCTTTATTTCCAGGGAAAGAATCCCGCGTCCCATGGAAATGCTGTCGACGGCTATTGCCGCGGGAGAACCGGTGTCCGGTGCAGTCGCAGCCTTGGGTGCGGGGATGGGGGCGGGCGCGGAGACGGTGGAGGGCGCGGCAATGGCCGTGTCGTGCCGCACCATTTTTCCGATCAGGCTGTCCTCTGCCGCGTCGGTCGGGGCGGCCTTATGAACGGCCGGTTTTGCAGTGTCGGTATGCGCCGAAACCGCGGCCGTAGTCGCGCGGGGAGCAATCCCCGCTGTGCCGCCCTTCCTGTTTGCAAAGAAGCTTATGACGCCGAGAACAACGATGACGCCCACGATGATCATCCACGGCTTGAGCTCTTTTTTTCCGGGCTTTTTTGCCATGGTGATGACGATTTGCGTGTCGCTTCCTTTTCGGAAGTTTTCGTCATGGATGCCGCGCTCATCGTAAAATTTCTTGAGTACTACCTCGGGATCAAGAAGAAGGTACTTGGCAAGCGAACGAAGGTAAACGCGTATGTACGGGTCGGCAGGGAGGTTGCTGTAATCATTCGCTTCGAGCGAACGCACGTACTGGACGTTCAGCTTGAGGTCCTTGGCGATGGTCTCCAGGGCAATGCGCCGGGCAATGCGTTCTCTGCGGAGGATGTCGCCCACGCGCTCGGGCCCGGTCTCCTCTTTCGCCTGCCCGCCGGCTTCATTTTCTTCAGACATTCGGTGCGCCCTTTCGATCGGCGTATGCCGCAAACAGATCAATGGTTTTTCTCACCGGCAGCCCCACCACATTGTAGTAGCAGCCGTCAATCCTGTCGACAAACGCCATGGCCCTG
>DATFYJ010000271.1:0-3833 GCA_035315105.1 Chitinivibrionales bacterium | reverse complement strand
AAACGAAGCGAACCGGACGCTCACCTACGAGCAGGTACGGCAGGCAATGAAAGGGATCGTTTTCGACGCCTGGCCGCGCGGAAGGAAAGGCAAGATTGACTTGAGCGAAGCGCCACAGGCGTACAAGAACATCGATGACGTCATCGCGGCGCAGAGAGATTTGGTGGAAGTGGAAGTGAAGCTGAGACCGCTGGGCGTGGTGAAGGGGTGATGCGCGAATGCGTGGATGCGTTAATGCGAGAACCGCATATGCGCTTTTACGCACATACGCTTCTACGCTTTAAAATCTCGCCTCCGTCAACGTCTCACCGTTATTGCCCACGAATCTCAAATAGTACGTGGCGAAATACGGGTCCTTCGGCGCGGTCACGCAGATGAAGGCGCAGTAGGACTTTCCCGGTTCGAGCGTTTTGCCCCAGAGCGCGTTTGCGGCCACGTCGTCCCCCAGTGATTGCCCGGCCCCGAACAGTTTCGACGCGTCCCGGGAGTTCTTGACAATTGCGGCAGGGTTCCCGGACCCATCGAGCACGAAAATATGGCCGCTGTCGATACACAGGGGAAGCGCGCCTTTGTTTTCGATTTTCACCGCAAAGACGCCCGCATTCTGCTTCACCGACGCGTCGTAGGCCCGCACGTTTCCGGTTTCGTACAGCGGCTGCTTGGACGCAAACACGGCAATACCCGCATCGGGCCTGGAAAGCCAGCATTTCTTGTATTCGAGATCGCCCAGGCTGATTAGTTTATACCCGCCCGCGCAGGAAAGCGAAAGCGCGGACACGGCGGCGCACGCAAGCAGCGCGAGGGGAAACAGGTTACATCGTTTCATTGGAGATCCATTGTAAAAAGTCCGGATTTCCCTTGTCAATAGGGAAGGAAACAATGCACGGGCATTCGTAGCTGTGAAGCTCGCGCACGCGGGAAATCGCCTTTGTCACCAGCGATGCTTTGGTCTTTGCGGTTACCAGCGCCTCCGCGCTTTTTTCGATCTTCCCCTTCCACCGGTATATGGAGCTAATCCGGCCTATGATGTTGGCGCATGCCGCGAGCCGCTCTCTCACGAGCGCCGCGGCGATCTTCCGTGCCTCCTTCGCATCTTTGGCGGTTATGTACAGCATTGCCGTTTTCATGGCGGATGTCTCCACTAAAAAACTAAATCGCGGGAAGGGATGCCGGAGGAAATTGCGTGCATGACGGCCGTGCGGTGGAACGCAGATAGGAAAAACACGCCTGCACCGTTCTACTGCCTGAGTTTTTCCTGCTGTTCCGAAATTATTTTTGCCAGGGCGCGCAGGGGGACCGGTTTCTCGAAAAACGTGGCATTGAGCTTCTGCAGTTTTTCCTCCGCGATTTCCGAAACGAAACCGGAAATCATCACTTTTTTTACGCGGGCCGGGGCCGATTCCATGAGCTGGAGGCCGTCGAGCCGCGGCATCTTGTAGTCGGTGATGAGCACGTCCACCGGGTTGCGCGCAATAAAATCCTTGGCGTCCACGGAGTCGGTGAACGTATGAATCCGGATTTCCTGAGCAATGCAGAGGATAAACGTCCTCAGGAGTTCGGTGATCTGTTCTTCGTCGTCAACCACGACGACTTCGAGCTTGCGGTTCATCCCGCTGTCCTCTTTGTGAAGATTTCCCTATGATTGCATATTGTATCACTCATGCACCCGTGATGCAACGGTTTTCTCGGCTCCCTCATAAAAGAATACGGAGAGGCCGTGTCTTTATGACATTCAATTCGTCACGACGCTTCCGGCCTGAAGGGGGTAGATTATCTGCCGGCCGCTCACTGGGGCGCCTGCCATGACCAATCCCGCAGGCCCCGCTGTCCTGCCCATCCACGGGAAGAAGGACGAGATCGTCCGGGCTATCCGCTCCTCCCAGGTCGTTATTGTTGCAGGAGAAACAGGCTCGGGCAAGACAACGCAGCTTCCGCTGTTTTGCCTCGAAGCCGGTTTCGGGCAACAGGGAACGATCGGCGTCACACAACCGCGGCGGATCGCGGCAACGTCGGTCGCCTCCTTTGTGGCGTCGCAGATGTCATGCCCGCTCGGATCGCTGGTCGGATACAAAGTCCGGTTTACCGACAGGGAATCGCCGCAGACGAAAATCAAGTTCATGACCGACGGCATTCTGCTCCGCGAGCTGCAGGCCGACAGGCTTCTTCGCAGGTATGCGGTGGTGATTGTCGACGAGGTCCACGAACGGAGCCTCAACATAGATTTTATTCTCGGCTATATGCGATGGCTCCTTCCCCGGCGGCCGGACCTGCGGCTCGTGCTGTCGTCGGCGACGATCGAAACCGCCCTTTTCGCGGCCGCCTTTGGAAACGCTCCTGTCGTCACGGTGTCCGGCAGGCTGTTTCCCGTGGACATCCTTCATCAGGAGCCCGCGGCCGGCGAGAACGGGGAAATCTCCTTTGTGAATGCCGCGGCTGATGCGGCGCAGGAGCTTCTTGAATCGTCGGATTCCGGTGACATCCTGGTCTTCATGCCCACGGAGCGTGACATCCACGAGACCCGGCAGCTTCTGGAAGGCAGGCTCGGCCGGGCATGCGTTGTTGCGCCGCTGTTCGGCAGGATGCCGCTTTCCGAGCAGGCCGCGGTGTTCCGAATATTTGACAAAAGAAAAATCATCGTGGCGACCAACATCGCCGAGACGTCGGTGACCGTGCCCAACGTCCGCTTCGTGGTCGACACGGGGCTCGCGCGCATCAAGCAGTACGACCCGGCCATGGGCATCACGCGCCTCCCGGTGGGCGCCGTGTCGCAGGCAAGCGCACGCCAGCGCGCGGGCAGGTGCGGCCGCGTGCGCGACGGCATGTGCGTCCGCCTGTATTCCGAAAAAGACATGCTGTCGCGGCCGGAATACACGCCGCCGGAGATCCTGCGCTCAAACCTCGGGCAGGTGATTCTGTCAATGGCATCACTCGGGCTCGGGTCTGTCGAAGACTTTCCGTTTCTGCAGGCGCCTTCCCGTCAGGCAATGTCGCAGGGCTACCGCTCGCTTGTGGAGCTTGGCGCGCTTGACGAATCGAAAAAGCTCACCGACATGGGCCGAACAATGGCACGGTTTCCCGTAGACCCTGCGGTGTCACGCATGCTTTTTGAGGCCCATCGGCAATCGTGCGTGCCGGAAATCCTCGTGATCGCATCGGCGCTGAGCGTGCAGGACGTGCGCGTGCGTCCCGCCGACAAGAAGGATCTTGCCGACGCGGCGCATGCCCGGTTCTGCGACCCGCTGTCCGATTTCCTCTTCTATCTGAAGGTGTGGGACGCATGTGAATGGGTGAGGCCCGGGAAGCAGTCGCTCTCAAAGCTCAAGAGTTTCTGCAGGGACCACTTCTTCTCGTTTGTCCGTATTCGCGAATGGAAAGACGTTCATGATCAGCTCGCGTCCATTGTGGGCGCAAAACAAACAGCAACGGTCCGGACAGGCACGGTCACCTACGAGCAGATCCACCGCTGCATCGTTGCCGGGTTTGTTTCCCATGTGGGAAGGAAAAACGAGAACGGCACCTACCGGATCGCCAAGGATCGCACTGCGGCCGTGTTTCCCGGATCGTCGCTCAACAAGAAGAAGCCGGACTGGATCGTCTCGTGCGAGCTGGTCGAAACTTCGCGTTTGTACAGCCGCACCTGCGCATCCATAAACCCGCTCTGGCTCGAAACAGTCGCCCCGCACCTGTGCAAGCGGCGGTACAGCGAGCCGTTCTTCGACGCGGAAACCGGCGGCGTCAAGGCAAAGGAGACGGTCTCCTTTTTCGGCCTCGTCGTTGTTGCGGGACGGATTGTCGGGTACGGAAGGATACATCCCGCAGAGGCAAACGAGGTG
>DATFYJ010000270.1:0-2744 GCA_035315105.1 Chitinivibrionales bacterium | reverse complement strand
TTTACATAAAGGCCGACGAAGTCCTGCTCCGCACCCACACGTCCCCCGTGCAGGTGCGCGTGATGCTCAACCGCAAACCGCCCATCCGCTGCATCATGCCGGGCAGGGTTTACCGGAACGAAGAGGTGAGCAGCCGCAGTTACTGCCTGTTCCACCAGGTGGAGGGCCTGTACGTCGACGAGGGCGTGAGTTTTGCCGACCTCAAGGGGACGCTTCTTGCGTTTGCAAAGCAGTTTTTTGATGAAAAGACAAAGATCAAGATACGGCCGAGCTTTTTCCCCTTCACCGAACCGAGCGTCGAGGTTGACGTATGGTGCTTTCTGTGCGGCGGGAAAGGATGCTCGCTGTGCAAGCAGAGCGGGTGGCTCGAGATTCTGGGCGCGGGCATGGTGCACCCCAATGTGCTGGCGAATTGCGGCATCGACAACGAGAAATACACGGGCTTTGCGTTCGGCATGGGGATAGAACGCATCGCACTGCTAAAATATGGCATCGACGACATACGAATCCTGTTTGAAAACGACGTGCGTTTTCTCAGGCAGTTCTGAGAAAAAGAAATACAGATATGAAATTCTCCCTTTCCTGGCTCAAGGACTTTGTCGACTTCACGGTTCCGGCCGAAGACGTTGCCGCCGTGCTTACCTCGGTGGGCATCGAAGTCGCGTCGCTTGTCAAGCGCCATATTCCGGCCGGCGTGAAAGTGGCGAAAGTCCTGTCGGTCGACAAGCACCCCAACGCGGACAAGCTCCACGTGTGCACGGTTGACGCGGGAGAATCCGCGCCCCTGACAATTGTGTGCGGAGCACCCAATGCTGCCGTGGGAATGCTCGCGCCGCTCGCGACCGTGGGCACAAAGTTTGAAAACGGCCCCACCATTGCACGGGCGAAGCTCCGCGGCGTTGAATCGTCCGGCATGCTGTGCTCGGAGCGGGAACTCGGGCTTTCCGAAGACCATTCGGGCCTAATGTCCCTTTCGGCCGACATGAAGGTGGGCGCCGAGCTTTCCGAGTACTATCCCGATGATCACATCTTCGAAATCGAACTCACGCCCAACCGAGGCGACTGCCTGAGCATCCTGGGCGTGGCCCGCGAAGTCGCCGCAAAGCTTGGCCCATCTGTCAAGAACGCGGCCCTCTCCCCTCTCGAATCGCCCGGTCCCGGCGTTGACAAATTCATGTCGGTCGCCATCGAGGCCCCCGCCGAATGCCCGCGCTACTGCGGCAGGCTGGTGAAAGGTGTCCGCATCGCACCGTCCCCGCCGTGGATGGCCCAGCGGCTCTCCGACGCAGGGGTGAGGCCCATCAACAATGTGGTCGACATCACCAACTACATCATGCTCCATTTCGGCCAGCCCATGCACGCATTCGACTATGCCGCGATTGCCGGCCACAAAATCATCGTGCGCAAGGCCGGCGCCGCGGTCTCGTTCACCACGCTTGACCAGACGGCGCGCTCCCTCTCGTCAAGCGACCTGCTCATCTGCGACGGCGAAAGGCCTGTTGCGCTTGCCGGCACCATGGGCGGCGCGGGCTCGGAGATTTCCGATTCGACAACGGACGTTTTTCTTGAATGCGCATACTTCAGCCCGTCCGGCATCCGCACCACCTCGAAGCGCCTCGGGCTTTCCACCGAATCGTCGTACCGGTTCGAGCGCGGCGTGGACCCGGAGCACGCGCTTGTGTGGTCGGTCGACACTGCGGCGGAAATGCTGCGGCTGTACGCGGCCGGCTCGGTGGTGCCGGGAAGAGTCGACGTGTATCCGGCGCCGGTGAAACGGCCGACCATCCGCCTGCGCCCCTCGCGCGTTAAGCTGCTGCTTGGCGTCGGCATTCCCAAGGCCGCCATCGCGTCCACCCTGTCGTCGCTGCAGTTTGAATGCGGCGACGCGGGAGAAGACGCGCTCGACTGCCGCGCCCCGGCGTTCCGCCACGACATTTCCGTTGAGGCAGACCTGATCGAGGAGGTCGGGCGCTTTCACGGCTACGACAATATCCCTTCGGCACAGAGCGCGGCCGTGAGCCTCGCCTGCGCTCCCTCAACCGTGGAAACGTGCATCGACGCCATACGGGCTTCGCTCGCGTACGCGGGCCTGAGCGAAATCGTCACCAACAGCCTGACATCGGAGAAAAAGAACCGGATGCTTTCTCCTTCCGCGGCGCCGCTGGCGCTTCTCAACCCGCTGTCTCCCGACATGGCGCAATTGAGGACCACCATGCTCGGGTCGAGCCTCGAGGTCCTTGCCTACAATGTCAACAGAAAAAACCTTGACAACAGGTATTTCGACATCGGCAGGACGTACCGCGCCGTTGCCGGCGAGACCCTGCCGCTCGAACGGGACGTGCTCGCCGTGGTCCTCGGCGGCGACTTCTTTGCAAAGACGTGGAACAACACGGCCGGCGTGAAATCGGATTTCTATATTGTTAAGGGCCTGCTCGATAAGCTCGGCGCCGATATAGGATGCGGGCCGTTCGTTTACGGCCCCGCGCCGTGTGACCATGCATTTTTCGACGCGCAGTCGTGCACGGTTTCCTGCGGACGCGGGATTTCGGGCGCCATGGGCGCCGTACGCGAGGACATATGCGCCGCGTTCGACATCAAGGAGCCGGTGCAGTGTGCCGAGCTCGACATAACGGATTTTCTTTCTGCGCAATTGCCGCCCGTCACCTACCGGCAGCTCCCGAAATACCCGGCGCTCGAGCGTGATTTCTGCTTTGTGCTTGCCGAGACCGTGCGCGCGTCGGAAA
>DATFYJ010000269.1:0-4592 GCA_035315105.1 Chitinivibrionales bacterium | reverse complement strand
ACATAACCGGGAAGTCGCTTGTCCAGACCGGGAGCACGTGCAAGGAGATTTCCGGGAAGATCACCGACAAGGCCAAGACTTCTAAGACCGATGTGGCGAGACTGGTGGGAGAGCTTGTTGCCGAGAAGGCTAGGGAAAAGGGCATCGAAAGGGTCGTGTTCGACAGAAAAGGGTATGCATACCACGGCCGCGTGAAGGCGCTTGCGGAAGCGGCGCGCAAGAAGGGCCTGCAGTTCTAGAGCATTGACGAAAGGGGATTTCCGTTGGATTACGAAGGAAAAAAAACCGGCACAGGCGAGGAATCAAAGCTCGTTGACAGGCTAATTGCGGTCACCAGGGTGGCAAAAGTCGTCAAGGGCGGCCGCAGGTTCGGATTCAACGCGCTCGTCGCCGTGGGCGATTCGGCCGGCACGGTGGGCATCGGCATGGGAAAAGCGAACGACGTGACGGATGCGATACGCAAGGCGGTCGACAACGCCAAGAAGAATCTCGTGACCGTGAGCGTGGTGCACGGCACGATTCCTCACGAAATCATCGGCACTTTCGGGGCCGGGAAAATTCTGCTTAAGCCTGCGGGGCCCGGCACCGGCGTCATCGCGGGCGGGCCGGCGCGCGCCGTGCTTGAACTCGTGGGGATCCACAACATCCTCACCAAGTGCATCGGCACCAGGAACGCTCACAATGTGGTCAAGGCCACCATGAACGGTCTTCTCAGACTTAAGACCCGGGAACAGATCACCCAGCTCCGCCAGGTGGCGGTGCAGCAGTAACACGGCGGGAGACCATGGCAAAGAAACTGAGAATAGAACAGGTGAAAAGCATCGTTGGGAACATCACGCCCCAGAAACGGACGCTTGTGGCGCTCGGCCTGCGGCGGATACGGCACGCACGGGTATACAGCGACTCGCCGGCGCTCCGCGGCATGATCGAGGTGGTTAAGCATATTGTCAAGGTTGAAGAAGTCAAGGAAGGCAACTGATTATGTTCAGAATGAACGAAATCCGTCCCGCCGAAGGGTCCACAAGGGACTCCAAACGACGCGGCCGCGGCACCGGGTCGGGCAACGGCAAGACCGCAGGACGCGGCCACAAGGGCGCCGGTTCGCGTTCGGGGACCAAGAAGAAGCTCTATTTCGAAGGCGGTCAGACGCCGCTCACCCGAAGGATCCCCAAACGGGGATTCGTCAGCGTTTTCAAGAAGAGCTTTCAGATTGTAAATCTGTCTGACATATTCAAGAAAGATCCGCTTGACAAGGAAGTCACCGCCGAATGGCTGTACGAAAACGGGCTCATCCGCTCCGCAGCGGAGCCCGTGAAGATACTCGGCGATGGCGACTGCGCAAAGAGCGTCGTGATACGGGCCCATTCGTTCTCAAAATCGGCCCGCGAAAAAATCGAAAAGGCAAAAGGGAAAGCCGAGGTCGTGGCGAGTGCTTGAAACCTTCCAAAACGTTTTCCGGATACCGGACCTCCGCAAGAAGGTTTTGTTTACCCTTCTCATAATCTTTATCTACAGGATCGGCGGCCACATCCCGACGCCGGGCATCAATTCCAGCGTTCTTGCCGAGTTCTGGGCCCAGTCCCGCAATACCTTGTTCGGCCTGTACGACATGTTCGTCGGCGGCGCGTTCGGCAAGGCAACGGTGTTTGCCATGGGCGTCATGCCGTACATCAGCGCGTCAATCATCATCCAGCTCCTTGCCACGGTATTCCCGTATTTCCACAAGCTGCAGAGGGAAGGCGGCGAGGGACGAAAGAAGATCACCCAGTACACCAGATACGGCACCGTGCTTCTCTCTTTTGTCCAGGCCGTCGGCGTGAGCGTCTTCCTTCAGAGCATCGTGTCGCAGACGACCGGCCAGCACGCGGTTCTCCCCGCGATCGCCGGTCCGATTTTCACCTTCATCACCGCCATCAGCCTTACCACGGGCACGGTGTTCATCATGTGGCTGGGCGAACAGATTACCAACAAGGGAATCGGCAACGGCATCTCTTTCATCATATTCATCGGCATCGTCGACCGCATCCCGACGGCGATATTCGGGGAAGTCCAGCAGCTTGCGGCCGGAACCAGGAATCTGTTCGTCGAAATCATGGTGCTCGGCATCATTTTCCTCATGACCGCGTTCATCGTTCTCATGACACAGGCAACCCGCCGCATTCCGATCCAGACGCCCAAGAAAGTCGTGGGGACCAAGATGTACGCGGGCCAGAACACCGTGCTGCCGCTCCGGGTGAACATGGCGGGCGTGATTCCCATCATTTTCGCATCGTCGCTCATGTTCCTGCCCAGCATGCTCAAGAATTTCTTCCCCGAATCGCAGGTGATGGAAGACTTTACAAACATGTTTCTGCCCGGCAGACCCGTGCACGACGCGCTCTACGCATTGTTGATCGTTTTCTTCACGTATTTCTACACCGCCATCATTTTCAACCCCATGGATATCGCCGACAACCTCAAAAAGTCGGGCGGGTTCGTTCCCGGCATACGGCCGGGTAAAAAGACCGCCGAATTCCTCGACACGGTGCTTTCACGAATCACCTTGCCGGGATCTTTTTTCCTTGCCTTTGTGGCGGTGGTGCCTTTTCTCATCATGGGCGGATTCAACGTCTCGTTCTATTTCGGCGGCACCAGCGTTCTCATTGTGGTGGGCGTGGCCCTCGATACGCTGCAGCAGCTCGAGTATCATTTGCAAATGCATAATTACGAAGGATTTCTCAAGAAGGGCCGTCTGCGCGGCAGGCGGTATTACTAACTATCAATTGGACGGAGTGCAGGCAGTTCTATGTCAAAGCAGGAATCAATACAGGTCGAAGGAACCGTGGTTGAGACCCTGCCCAATGCCTCCTTTCACGTCGAACTTGAAAAACAGCATGTCATCCTTGCCCACATATCGGGCAAGATGAGGATGAATTACATACGTATTCTTCCCGGAGACAAGGTACTGGTGGAACTTTCCCCGTACGACTTGACAAGGGGAAGAATCGTGTACCGATACAAATAAATTGTAGATTGTAGAATGTAGATTGTAGATTGTAGAAGACCAAGAGTGTTTCTTTGAAATTGTCAATCGTCAATCTACAATCTAAAATCTAAAATAACCAGGAGTGTTACCTTGAAAGTGAGAGCATCGGTTAAGCCATTGTGCAACGGCTGCAAGGTGATAAAGCGGCGCGGCGTGGTGCGCGTCATTTGCTCCAAGAATCCGAAACACAAGCAGCGCCAGGGCTGAGCTTAACAGGCGAAAGGAGTCCGATTTTGGCACGTGTAGCAGGGGTCGAAGTACCGAACAACAAGAGGGCCGAGGTCGCTCTCACCTATATTTTCGGCATCGGAAAATCGTCCGCGCTGAAAATCTGCGCCAAGGCGAATGTCGACAAGAACAAGAAGATCCGCGACCTGTCGGAGGACGAACTTGACAGAATAAGGAAGATCCTCGACAGCGAGTTCACCGTTGAGGGAAACCTAAGGTCGAACGTCCGGCTCAATATCAAACGCCTCATGGATATCGGGTGCTATCGCGGGCTCCGGCACCGCAGACAGTTGCCGGTCCGCGGGCAGCGGACGCGTACGAACGCCCGCACGCGCAAGGGACCGCGCAAGACAATTGCCGGCAAGAAGAAGGCTCCGTCCAAAGGATAAACGCAGACTATAAGGGGTAGTACGACAATGGCAGAAAGCAAGACAGAAGGCAAGCCCGAGGGCAAAGGCGAAGGAAAAGCCGAAGGCAGAGGCGAGGGAAGGCCTGAGGGTAAAGAAAAAGCGCCGGCGGTAAAGAAAATCAGGAAAAAAGTTGCCGCCGAGGGCTTGGCTCACATCAGGGCCACGTTCAACAACACGCTCATCAATGTTACCGACCTGCAGGGCAACGTGGTGGCATGGGGCTCACCGGGCAAATCCGGATTCAAAGGGTCGCGCAAGAGCACGCCCTTTGCTGCGCAGATAGCGGCCGAGTCCGTGGGCAAGGCCGCTTTTGAGGCAGGCGTACGAAAAATTGAAGTTCATATCAAGGGCGCAGGCAACGGGCGTGAGAGTTCGATCCGGGCGCTCGCCTCGGCCGGGCTTAAAATCACGGCGATCAAAGACTATACGGCAATTCCGCACAACGGATGCCGTCCACCCAAGCGAAGAAGAGTGTAAGAGGAGACAACGACATGGCAGTTTACCACGGCCCCCGATGCAGGCAGTGCCGCAGGGAAGGGGTCAAGTTGATGCTCAAAGGTGAGCGCTGCAAGAGTGAGAAGTGCGCGGTGGAACGCAGGCCCTTCCCGCCCGGCATGCGCATGACCAAACGGCGCCGCTCGACGTCCGAATACAACGTCCAGCTGCGCGAAAAGCAAAAGATGCGCCGCACCTACGGGATTCTCGAACGCCAGTTTCATACCTATTTCAAAAAAGCCGCCAGGAGCACGGGCGTCACCGGCGAACTGCTGCTGCGCATGCTCGAGATGCGGCTTGACAACATCGTATACCGCCTCGGGTTCGCGCCGTCGAGAAGCGCGGCGCGGCAGCTCGTGCTGCACAATCATTTTCGCCTCAACAACAAGCGGGTCAACATGCCGTCCTACCAGCTGTCGGAGGGCGATGTCGTC
>DATFYJ010000268.1:0-3257 GCA_035315105.1 Chitinivibrionales bacterium | reverse complement strand
GTGCCGAAGGCAGGCGCCCAGATCTTAATCTTGTCTTCTCTTCTCTTTCATACCACTCCCAATTTCATCTATTTTATTGCTCTAACAAAACGATACTGTTAATTAATTTTTCATCAACAAATCACCTTGTCCATCCAAGGAACCCGTTTCGATGATCACCAGACAGGAATCCCTCCATTATCACGCCAGGGGAAGAAAAGGGAAAATAGAGGTCATCCCCACCAAACCCTGCAGGACCCAGAAAGACCTTTCCCTGGCCTACACGCCGGGCGTGGCGGACGCGTGCAGGGAAATCGAGAAGAATCCGGGCGACGTTTACAAATACACATCCCGCGGCAACCTGGTTGCCGTGATAACCGACGGCACCGCGGTGCTGGGCCTGGGAAACATCGGCCCCATGGCGGGCAAGCCGGTGATGGAGGGAAAGGGCGTCCTGTTCAAGCGGTTCGCCGACATCGACGTGTTCGACCTCGAGCTTGCCACCAAGGACCCCGACGAGCTTATCCGTATTGTCAAGGCACTGGAGCCAACGTTCGGCGGCATCAACCTCGAAGACATCAAGGCGCCGGAATGCTTCCGCATCGAGGAGACGCTCAAACGCGAGATGACCATCCCGGTGTTTCATGACGACCAGCACGGCACCGCGATCATTTCCGGCGCGGCGCTGCTCAACGCGACGGAGCTGCAGGGCAAGAAGCTCTCCGATGTGCGCATCGTGTTTTCGGGCGCTGGCGCGGCCGCGATTTCCTGTGCCCTTCACTATGTCCAGCTCGGCGCCCGCATGGAAAACATCATCATGACCGACCGCAACGGCGTTATTTACAAAGGCCGCACCGAGGGCATGAACAAATACAAGGAGCCGTTCGCCCGCGAGACGAACTCGCGGACCCTTGCCGACGCTATGCAGGGCGCCGACGTATTCGTGGGACTTTCGCAGGGCGGACTGGTGTCTCCCGCAATGGTAAAAACCATGGCGGCAAAGCCCATTATTTTCGCCATGGCCAACCCTGACCCGGAAATCGGGTTCAACGAGGCGCGCGCAGCCCGGCCCGACTGCATCATGGCGACCGGCAGGTCCGATTTTCCCAATCAGGTGAACAACGTGCTCGGGTTCCCGTTTATCTTCCGGGGCGCGCTCGACGTGCGCGCCCGTGAAATCAACGAGCCCATGAAAGTCGCTGCGACCCATGCGCTGGCAAACCTCGCCAAGAAACGCGGCGTTCCCAAGGAAGTGCTGAAAGCCTACAGGCTGCGCTCCATCGTTTTCGGCCCGGATTACATTATTCCCAAGCCGCTGGATCCGCGCGTCCTTGTCGAAGAAAGCATTGCGGTTGCACAAGCCGCAATGGACAGCGGCGTGGCTGCAATGCCCATAAAAGATTTCGACGCCTACCGCAGACGCCTAAAAAAACTGTCGAAGAAAATACAGAATCTATGAGAATCATCCCGTACAAGCGAATCGTGGAAAGCGTCAAGCGCCTGTGCCTTGACGCCGCGTTTGACCTCCCTAAAGACGCGGTGCGGGCGCTTTCGGCCGCGAAAAAAAAGGAAAAATCCGCTTCCGGACGCGCCCTGCTTGCGGCCATGGGCGACAACGCCCGTATCGCCCGCAGGGACTGTGTCCCCATCTGCCAGGACACGGGCATTGCCGTGTTTTTCGTGGACATGGGCTGCAACGTACGTATCAGGGGCGGCACATTGACAGACGGTATAAACGAAGGAACACGGCTGGGGTATGCCCGTGGTTATTTGCGACCGTCCATGGTAAGCGACCCGCTGTTTCAAAGAAGAAACACCCGTACCAATACGCCTGCCGTCATTCACTGCAGTCCGACAAAGGGAAACAAACTTTCCATCACGCTTGCACCCAAGGGCGGAGGGTCAGAAAACATGAGCCGCCTCGTTATGCTCAAGCCGGCGGACGGCGAAGCCGGCGTTGTGGATGCCGCGGTTGAAACCGTGACGAAGGCGGGCGGCAATCCGTGTCCGCCTGTGATCGTGGGCATCGGCATCGGCGGAACCGCAGAAACCGCAATGCTGCTGTCGAAAAAAGCGCTCCTGCGGCCGCTCGGCCGCGGAAACCCGGACAAACGGTTCGCAGTGCTCGAACGGAAGATTTTTGACAAAGTAAATTCGACCGGCGTGGGCCCGGGCGGCCTGGGCGGAACGGTCACCGCGCTCGGCGTTCACATCGAAACGTTTCCGTGCCATATCGCGACGCTGCCCGTGGCGGTGTCGCTGTTGTGCCATGCGGCGAGACATGCAAGCGTAACGCTGTAAAAAGTTGGAAGTTGACAGTTGACAGTTGACGGTTGACAGATAGACACCGCAGAATCCTTTGTGAAATCAAGCGCAAGCAGGGCTGCGGCTTCTTGGAATCCATCATGAAAGACCTCATTCGTATTCTGACTCCCCCGCTTTCCCACAACGTTGTCGCCTCCCTGCGTGCCGGCGACGAGTTTCTCATCACGGGCACCATTTACACCGCGCGCGACGCGGCGCATAAGCGGTTTGTTGCGCTTCTTGAAAAAGGAAAAAAACTTCCTGTTGATCTTTCCGGCCAGATTCTGTACTACACCGGCCCCACGCCAATGAATCCGAAGACCGGCCGTTTCAGTGCAGGCCCCACTACAAGCTCACGCATGGACGCTTTCACCCCGCTCCTGCTTGCAAGAACCGGATTGGCAGGTATGATCGGAAAAGGCAACAGGAGTTCCAACGCAGTTGACGCAATGAAAAAGCATGGCACCGTGTATTTCGCAGCGGGCGGCGGCCTGGGCGCGCTGCTCGGGAGATGCATTACAAAATCACGGGTGGTGTGCTATCCGGATCTTGGACCCGAGGCGGTGTACCGATTAGAGGTTGAAAATTTTCCCGTGATTGTGGCAATTGACAGCAGGGGAAATAATCTGTACGAATAATTGCTTCATAACAAGTCTCGCTTCCGCCTTCTTTCCCACGACGAAATCGATTTCGTCGACATTCCTGCCGATCCTTGATATGATAACAAGTGGAACATGGGTCTTGAAAGGAGGCGGCGGCGAGGTCCCGTTTCTATGTGATTCGCTAACGTGAAAAAAACTTGACTATTCAAGAGGCCAAGTTTATTTCCTATTTTGTCGGCAACGAAAGGGAGGAGGCGCCCTATGCCGCAAATACTGCTGAGCCTCCGTAGCGTCGCACATGTAGGGCTCCAACTTTGTATCCGACAGATGCGAGTCTTATTGATATTTAACTTATAATGGATACTTATATCA
>DATFYJ010000267.1:0-3742 GCA_035315105.1 Chitinivibrionales bacterium | reverse complement strand
TAGTTCGTGTAACTCGTATCGGCCATATTGAACGGCGTTGCCGTTGGCGTGAGCATCTGGCGGCACAGGTACACGTTGTTCGGGTTCTCGTGGTCGAGCGTGACGCCCGCCGCGAAACCGCTCTGGCAGCCGCGGTAATTGCCGCTGTTGACAAAGGGTGTCTTGAACCACGAGGTGCCGGTCCAGCGCATGTACCAGTAGATGTTGATGCCGGTATCCTGGAACATGTCCATGACCGCCACGGCGTTGTTGTTCGAGTCGAGGGCGACATCGTAACAGGTGTTGCTGCATCCGAAACGGGAGGCGTAAAAGATCGTGTCCAATACATTGTCGAGAAGAGGAAGGGTTGCCTTGGTGCATATAAAACGCCCGTTGTCCTGATAGAAGCTGTCGTTCCTGTATTTCGCAAAGTAAATGGGTTTGTCAGCCGCAGCGCCCTGGCGGTTCTGGCGTTCAATTACCATTTGGATTTCGTCAATGTCGTTGGATGCGTATTTCACATAGGGTTTGTAGGCGTCGTTGGGATACGTCGAGACGTGGAAAAGATGCATGACCGGCTTCCAGGTTTTTCCCCAGTCGTCGCTGGTGGTGAACCAGGGCTCCAACAGCGAGTCGCGGAAGAACAGGTAGAATCGGCCGCTGTCGCCCTCGGCCTTGAGGAAAACGGCGTTGGGATAACAATATCCGCCGTTGCCGCCGGGATAAATCGGTGCTTCCCAGGAAGAAATGTCTTCCGGGTTTTTGGCTATGAGTTCCGTCACTTCGTTGCCGTCATGGCCGGTGCAGAAGATAATGAGTTTGCCGTCGGGCCGGGCGATGATGGCAGGGTGGCAGTGGTCGTCCGATCCATAGGGCATGGGCGGCAGGGGCAACGTCATGGTGTCCTGAGTATCATGATCGTAGTAGCCAATACCCTTGGTGCCGGTCGAGCTGTTCCAGGTCATATACGTGCGCTTGTGCGCACCCTCATAGTAAATCGCCTTTGGTTCACCATACCAGGTGTAAATGGCATCTTTGCTGATGGCGGCAAACTGCTCGCCGGGTTTGGGAATCGCCTGAGCGCTTAAACTGGAAACGAAACCAGCACAAACCATTGCCAACGAGAAGGCAGCAACGCTTCTCCTGAACATGGTGACCCCCGCTTGTTAAAGAAGTGCCGGTTTGCGACACGCAACAAAACAGAC
Organism: Chitinivibrionales bacterium; assembly: GCA_035315105.1. GTDB lineage: Bacteria > Fibrobacterota > Chitinivibrionia > Chitinivibrionales > FEN-1185 > FEN-1185. The sequence goes on along the minus strand of DATFYJ010000267.1, from coordinate 2,558 downwards.
ACTGTATTTCTATTGCTTACTCATTCACTATGATCTGGAATAAACCGGTTCCTTCTCACCGGTGCCCTGCCTACCGCTGAACGACAAAACTCTGCGAATAATAATGCGCTCCGTCAAACAATCTGGCGATATAGGCGCCGTGCGTCATGCCCAACGACTTGTACTGAATCATATTCGCACCCGCCTGCATTCGCCGCACGTTCGATGTCTGGTCGGAAACGAGCCGACCTGCTACGTTGTAAATCCTGAGACTTGACGAAGAGGAAGACGCCAGCATGAACGACAGGCCGCTTCCCAGCAGATTGAACCCTGTTTCCCTCGGCGCGCGGCGTTCGAAACCCGATTTGACCGGCGTGATGCCTGACGCGATTTTCGTTGAGTCGAACGTGTACATTTTTACATCCATGGAAAACGGTCCGCCCCAGGTGGTGTAGGTGCCGTAATTCCACACAACGTCGATCTTTCCGCCGGGAGTGTTGCGCGGCACGATGGGACGGCAGTTCTTGGCCGCGGAGCCGGAAGTGATTTGCCATGTCGTCCAAGTCTTGCCTTTGTCCGCGGTGAGCCAGCGCTCAAGTTCGAAAACGCCATTGACATGCGTACTCAGATAAACCACGTTGGTATTGGCATGGTCGAGAGCGAGCCCGCCGCCAAAGCCGACTTCATTCCCGCCTTCGGTCATGGGTCCGCCGCTGTTGATGAGAAGATAGTGGTTCCATTTGGTTCCGTCCCACCGATAGTAATAATACCGGTGGTTGGCGCCCGACGGATCATAAATATCGTATACGAATACCGGATAGCCGGCGGAATCAAGGGCGATATCCCAACCCGTCCCGATGGTGCCTTTCAATCCGTCAGGAGGATTGGCAGGATCGTAAACGGTATCCAACTGGCCAGTGGTGACAGGTGCGGCCTTGTCCTGGGCCACGGTTGCAATCAGCGTACCGTTCATTTTGTAAAATCCGCCGTTGTAGTAGTACATAAAATAGGTGGGTTTGGGCGGCGGGTTGTTGCGGTTGTCCCCCTCGATCAGCATGTAAATCTTGTCTTTGCCGTTGGAAACATATTTACAGTACGGCCGTATGCCGCCCCCCACAGACGAGAGGCCGCCGAAGAAGTACCTGACTGCCGCGCTCCATGTTGCGCCGCCGTCGTCACTGGTCTGGTAATAAGGCATTCCAAAGTCGCCGGTTTCCACCGACGGTCCCCTGAAAAACACGTAGAGCCTGTTGCCGTTTGCTCCCTCCGCACTCAACTGACAGACATTGGGGTAAGTGCATCCGACATTGACCTTTAGTTCCGTGCCCCAGGATGTGATGTCCTCCGGATTCGTCGACGTGCGGGTGAACCATGCTCCGCCGTTATGCTCGCTGTAGAATGTTATGATGTGGCCGTTGGGCAGAACGTGGACCGTGGTGGTGTTGTGGTCGTCGAAGCCCCAATTGGTTTTGAGGTAGAACGTGTCGATTTCTCCGGTTGCATGATCGTACGAAGCAATAGCCGCCGTGCCTGGATTACTTGAACTGCTGAAGTAGCCCACATAGGTCTTCTCATGCGTTCCTTTGTAATAGACCGCTCTGGAATCATGATACCATGTCCATATTCCTTGCGTCGCGAGCGTCGCGCAGCTTGCGCCGGCTTTCGGGTATTCGGCCGATTGGGCGAAACCGGCGTTAAAGATCGTTACCGTCAATGCTGCAAGGATGAGCGGCTTGAAAGTCCTGATCATGGGGGCCTTTCTTCAAATCTTGGGAATAGTTTTATCTGTCAATCAATTCATTTTTCGACGACGGTTCATAGCGCTTGATGCGCCAGGGTCCCTCCGGAAAAGCGAAAATCGACTTCCCTTAACACTATGGCTTGAGGATTCCCCGCACTCATCCGCAGGGAATCCTCCCCGTGTCGTCCTTCGTCATAAGAAAAAGCCGGTTCCTTTGCCCCGGCGCTTGCTTAGCGCTGAACCACAAAACTCTGCGAATAATTTTGCGCCCCGTCGAACAATCGGGCGATATACATGCCGTGGGCGAGACCCACCGACTTGTATTGCACTGCGTTGACGCCGGCCTGCATGCGCCGAACGCTCGAGGTAAGGTCCGACACCATCCGGCCTTCTATGTTGTAGATCCTGAGCGTTGACGAAGCGGGAGAGGCGAGCGTAAACGAAAGGCCGCTCACAAGCAGGTTGAAACCGGTTTCCTTTGGAGCGCGGCGTTCGAATCCGGATTTGATGGGCGTTACGCCGGACGCGATCTTGGTGGAATCGAACGTGTACATTTTCACGTCCATGGAAAACGGGCCGCCCCACGTGGTGTAGGTGCCGTAATTCCACACAACGTCGATCTTACCGCCGGGAGTGTTGCGCGGCACAATGGGACGGCAGTTCTTGGCCGCTGAGCCGGATGTTATCTGCCAGTACGTCCACGTTGCTCCCTTGTCCGCGGTCACCCAGCGTTCGAGCTCGAAAACGCCGTTGACATGCGTGCTGAGATACACAAGATTCGGATTGGCATGGTCAAGAATGATGCCGCCTGCGAACCCGATTTCCACTCCTACTCCTT
>DATFYJ010000266.1:0-3070 GCA_035315105.1 Chitinivibrionales bacterium | reverse complement strand
ATCCAATTAATGTCGTTCATTCCCTTTGCAGCGATGTTAATCTTCCAGTTGGTCTTCTTCTACCGGCAAACAGGGCGGATTTACCTTGGATCAATCATTGTTGCGGTATTAGCGGCGTGGTTCGAGGTAACCGGATTAGTTCTATATTTCTAAACGATCTGTATTCCCACTTTTTTTTCTTTTTTGGCAAAATAATACGATAATGTAGAATCTTTCAGAATTAATACAAGGCGCTTTGACCATTGTTTCGTTCTAAGGTAGCTAATAAATGGTGTAATAACTCAGAATTACGATACAATCCGCATGATTGAAGCAGGAATCTTGTGGGCGATTTAATGATTCGGTAAAAGAAATCTACACTCGAAACAGATGTCAAAGAATGGATGCAAGATTTATTAGTAACTTCCATCCCCGCAGGAGCGACCCTTCCTCGTTCAAATAGGGCACCGAGCATGGAACAATTTTACGCGAAACGCTAAGTGCAACGTCCGGGCATTACTCCACGGGATTTTCTCGATGTTCTCCAGCGGATTCAGGCAGAAATTGCCCAGTTAATAAGAAAAGGAAAGTTTAGAGCAGATTGAGTTCCTTCAGTTTATCTACTAACTTTTGCGCCGCTTCCGCGGGGGTGCCATCGAAAAATTCCACGTTCGCCTTGGCGCGCTTAGGACTGAATACCTTTCGGATGCGAGTGGGAGAACCCTGAAGACCAAAGTTGTCAGGATTCCCTTGCAGGTCATCAAAACCCCACGTGAGAATTTGTTTTTCATAGGCTTCCATGATCTTGTCCATGGGGGCGACCCGCGGTTCATTCATCGCCTTGTCAGCAGTGATCAAGCATGGAAGGGGGGTCTCCAGTTCCCGGACCACGGTGCCCATATTCTGGAGCACGTGTGCCTTGCCATCTTCAATGGAAATTTCAAGAGCATAGGAACACAGTGGAAGTGCCAGGGAATCAGCTAATTCTGGGCCGACCTGCGCCGTATTGCCATCCAGTGCTTCTTGACCCGTAATAACCAGGTCATAGGTCCCGATTTTCTGGATGGCGAGTCCGAGAGTGTAGGCCGTGGCCCAGCAGTCTGCACCGGCAAATTTACGGTCGGTCACCATTATGGCCTTGTCACACCCCATGCCGAGGGCTTCTCGGAGGGCTTCTTCCACCTGAGGTGGACCCATAGATATGACGGTCACTTCTCCGCCGTATTTTTCTTTGAGGGTTAAGGCGGCTTCAATCGCGTGCTTGTCATTTGGGTTAACGATACTCGGAAGGCCAGACCGGATCATGGAGCCGTGTTCGTCAAACTTGACTTCCGTGACGTCCGGCACCTGCTTGATGCAAACAATGATGTTCATAAAGGATCCTATTGTTGTTTTCCGGCCAAGTACGCCTGGCCGGCAATCGTCTTGTTCACTTCAATGCTGGACGCGACGATGCCGCCGTGCATTGCATAACGGAATAGCTTCTCAACTTTGTATTCCTTCGAATACCCGTAGGAGCCGTGGATTTGGACCGCCATGCGGCAGACTTCCTGCACCATCGGCACGACAAACACCTTGAGTTCGGCCGAAGGCACCTCGAACGGCTTGTTATCATCCTGGAGCATGATCGTGTTGTAGACCATTAAGCGGCAGGCATCCACTTTGGTTTTCATGTCCGCGATCATCCAAGTGAACCCTTGCATCATGCCCAAGGGGGCGCCATTGACCATACGTTGCCTCGCGTATTTGACTGCCTCGTCGAGCGCTGCCTGCGCGGTTCCCACAAGACCCGCAGCCTGCTGGATGCGTTCGCCCGCGATCCACCGGAGCAGGATCTTGAAACCTTTGCCCGGCTCGCCCAAGATGTTCTCCTTGGGAACTGCAACGTCCTTGAAGAAGACGTCACACGTATCCGAGCCGTCCATGCCCATTAATTTGTAGTGATCCGAGAACGTTATGCCCGGGGTTTCCTTGTCAATAATCAACGCAGTTGTGTCAGCCCTCTCACCTTCCAGGGACAGGTCCTTGACGTAAAAGACCCCATAACCGGGTTTGCTCGCCATACTGATGAATCGTTTGGTTCCGTTGAGAATATACTCGTCTCCTTGCAACTCGGCGGTAGTGGTTAACGCACGCGGGTCCGATCCCGTGCCGGGTTCTGTGAAGGCCATCGTGGCCCAGGCTGAGCCGTCGCATAGCGGCGGAATGAACTTCTCTTTTATCTCGTCCGATCCCCAGAAGAAGATGGTTTCAGCGACGGAGTTATTCATGAACAAGGGGAGCGTGGCAGTGGTCCCAGTCTTGGCCATCTCTTCGGCGATCAGGATCATATTGAAGTTGTTGCCTGCGGTGCCGCCCAGTTCCTTGGGGATATCCATGCCCAACAACTTGGCCTTAGCAAACCGCTCTACGAGGTCTGGCGGATAATCATCATGTTCCGCCATATAGGCGTCAATTTTCGGGACTTCCTTGTCACAGAAGTCCTTGGTAGTCTTCTGGATCATTTTCTGAAGGGGAGAGAGATTGAAATCCATTTTGTATCATTCCTTTGGGTTTATTCACTATTTCCTTCCATTTGGTTAATTTGCGTGGATAATATTTATTAAATTTACTTTGGTCACCATCATTGAAACGTTATACAACTTAACAGCTTGACTTGGTAATTTGGATCTGCTTGATTAGGGCAGGGATTATTTTCGCGGCGTCTCCCACAATTCCGAAATGCGCAAAATTGAATATTTCTGCCTTGGGATCCTTGTTGATGGCCACGATGATCTTTGAACCGGACATACCCGCGGTGTGCTGGACCGTGCCAGAGATTCCACAGGCGACGTAGAGTTCCGGCCGGATAGTTTTTCCAGTTTGCCCTACCTGGTAGTCGTGGGAAACCAGGCCTGTCTGCACCACGGGGCGACTGGCACCGACCTGCGCGTCGAGTTCCTTTGCTAGCTCTTTACACGCGGCAAATGTTGTTTCATCTCGCGCGCCCATCCCCACGGAGACGATTCGTTTTGCTTGTTGGATATTAATCCCAGCTTGTTCCCGCTCCTTGACGGAAAGCACCTTGACCGGGTCATTCGCATCATCAATC
>DATFYJ010000265.1:0-5996 GCA_035315105.1 Chitinivibrionales bacterium | reverse complement strand
GCAGCCCCCGTGACGAAAGGTACTGCAGCGCCTGCTGCGCAGGCATGAGGAACGCGGTCTTGACAATAGCGTCGACCTGGAGCGGATCGCTGCCCACCACCGTGGCGCTCATGTTGTGCCATCCGGGCAGGCCGGTGCGCGGATCGAACAGGTGATGATATCTTTTTCCGCCTGAAATAAAGCACCGTTCATAGTCGCCGCTGGTGAACACGCACCCGGTGGTGCACGCGAGCGTGGCGACAAGGCTGTCGGGCCTGCGCGGGTCCTGAATGCCGATGCTCCAGCGCTGTCGGTCGGGTTTGGTCCCGCAGGTGATGAGGTCGCCGCCCCCGTTTACGAGAAAACTTCTTTGCCCCTTTGCTGCTAGAAACCTTTGCGCCTGCGTAAGGACGTACCCCTTGGCAATGCCGCCGAAATCAAAGTGCATGCCCGGCGGCATCACCAGAACGCTGTCCGAAATGAAACGGATTCGGCCGAACCCGATGTTGGTGAGCGCCGCGCTGAGTTCCTGCGGCGAGGGAACGTGATATTGCTCTTTCTGATGCGATTCAAGTCCGTAGAGAAACTTGAGCGGCTCAACAGTCACGTCAAAAAGCCCGCTGCCTTTGGCGAATTCGCTTCTGCAAACCGACAGAATTCTGCTTACCATGGCGTTCACGATCACCATGGAATCGGTCCGGCGGTTGATGCGACATATCTCGCTCTCGGCCTTTGAGATAGACAGGCTGTCTTCAAGTCTTGCAATAAGCGCCTGGAGCGAGTCTAAATCTTCATCGGTGCGAGAAGAAGAGGAGTAGACAGTAACCGAGATAACAGTGTCGAGCGCGGCAAAATGCCGTGTGAATTTCTTCTGGGAAATGCAGCTTGATAGCAGCGCTGCCAGAAAAAGAAAGCCGAAACGCCTAGATGTCGACAGGAGCAATGACTTTTTCACCATGGAAATCCTTTATCGCCCGCCACAGGAACACGCTTCCCGCCAGGGCAGTCATGAGGAACAGGACCCATTCGGACATGGGAATAAACTGCGCGGCGACGTAGTATGCGGCGCAAATGACGATGACCAGGAACAGGTTTGCAAAAGGCATGATTCGCGGACTCGAGAACCGTATCGACATCCAGGCACCGGCCGCGGCGCCCATGAATGCGCCGCCGGAATACAGGAGCAAGTCCGTCATGGCCGCCTGTACAAGATACGCCTGCAGATTTCCCATGGCCCACGCAAGCGAAAGCAGCAGGCACACCGCGCCCAAGACGAAGGAAACGAGAACAACGAACGCTGTCTTGCCCAGCACAACGGCATTGCGCGAGAAACCGCAGGTGAGAAGGATTTCCATGGAGCCGCTGATCCGCTCTGCGGCAAACACCGAATTGGCAAAACCGCTGCTCACGATCACCGAGAGCGACAGCCACCAGAGCCCGGAGAGAAACCCGGGACCGCCGGCCGCGTTGTACCGGGGAAGAAAACTCCACACAAACACGAGAACGGCATACACCACGAACACGCCCTTCTCGCTTCCTGTAAAGCAAGCCCATTCTTTTCCTACTATTGTCCCGGCCTGTTTCACTGCAGTCTTATCCTCCCGGCCCGCGGCTGAGCGTGCGCATTTTTTCCTTGATGGCCTCCTCGTCGGGCCGCACCTCGGTAATGTCGCACCCTGCGGAGGCAAGACCGGAAACGATTTTCGGCACCACAGTCGCCGGGTCGGCAGCCGCAAAACGCCAGCAACCGTTGCGATACTCTGCCGGAGCACCGCACCCGGCTTCGATGATTGCTTTGTACTTTTCATCGCCTGCGCATCGGATAAGCCATGAGCGGAATTTTTCTTTCCGGGCATCCGGTTTGAGGATATGGATGGCGCGATCGTGCAGCATGCCAACGGTGTCGCAGAGCTCCTGTATTGCCGAAAGCTGGTGCGAGCTGATGAGCACCGTCGCTCCCCTGTTTCGAGCGCTGTTCACCAGCGAGTAGAAATGGTCTATGGCGTCCACGTCAAGGGCGACCGTGGGCTCGTCGAGGAAAAAGGCGTCAGACTGCGGCAGGAATGCCCGGCAGAGAGCGCACTGCATTTTTTGTCCCCTCGACAGGTGTTTAACCTTGGTGGCCGACCCGCGGAGCTCCTTGTGAATAAAGGTGCCCGACCATTGGTCGTCAACATACGCCTCAACCTGTCGCCACGGCAGCCCCTTGGCATCGCCGAACACCCGGAGGTTGCGCGCCACGGTGAGATTGCCGGCAAATCCGTCGTGTTCCAGGATGACGCCGACACGGCGGTAGTATTCCTGTTTGTGAAGCCATGGTTCAAACCCGAGCACGCGCACGCCGCCGCGCCCGGGACGAAGCAGCCCGAGCAGCAGCCGGATGAACGTGGTCTTGCCGCTGCCGTTGAGCCCCACTAGCCCGAACACCGAACCGGTCTCGATGTCGGCCGAGGTGTCTTCAAAAACAGAGTGCGCACCGAAGCTTTTGTAAAGATTTGCCACGGTGACGGTTTTGTCGGCCATAGAGGTATAAAAATGGCTTATGGAGTAATCGGATTGGAGGTTTTCGAAGAGAATTAAGCTTTGGCGAACAGGGCGAGAAAACTGTTGCCGTACTTTGGAATCATGATAGAATGTAGTTTTGGGCGGATATGAATGGCCTAAGATACAGTCTAATTTGTGATGAGTGGGAAGATGAGTCTTTACGAATCATAGAATTGTGATATTGATCTGTTGTTATGTTTAATTCTCACCTTACAATTCACCCTGCTGCCAGCTGCGGCAATGTTCTTCTGCCCACGCGCCAGGCCGGACCTATGGATTGCGGATTGTGGATTGATGATTGCGGATTGAGACGCAGCCATCTTCCGCTTTTGGCATTGTGCATACCTATCAGCAGATTGTTAAGGGTCGTTTCATATTCATTCCGCAATCCGCATTCCGCAATCTACAATGAAAAGGCGGGGCGCCCATTTCTTGTCATTCTCACTCTCTTAATTCTCCTTGTCTTTTTCCCCATTCACGCCTTGTCTGCAACAAATTCACCCTACCCCGGCATTACGCCCCAACAGCACATTCTTGCGCTTGAAGTGATGCACGAATTCTTTGCACAGCACTGGGAAAGGGCCGAATCGACAGCCTGCAAAATGCGCAACCTTGAAAGGACTGAAGCCGCGCTGCCGCTGAGCCCAATGCTGCGGTTTGCCATGCGCTCCTGGCGTATTATCAACGACGAATTCGATTCGCAGGAACAAGGTGACTCGCTGTTCTGGGAACTCGGCCCTCTGCGCTCCGAATGCCTCGACATCCTTCACAAACGCCACTTTGCCGATTCGACGCGCACCACCCGCATGTTCCTTGAAGCGGGCATCAACGGATTCAACGCGACGCTGATTATACGTTCAAAACCGTTTGCGGCACTCAAGGAAGGGCTGCGGTCGTTCCGGACCCTCGATTCCGTGAGAACACTTGCCCCGCAGATAAAGGACGCTTACCTTGGACTGGGGCTTTTCCAATGCGCGCTTGCAAACGAACCCGGGATAATAGGCTTCGCGCTCCATCTCTTCAACGGCCTCAGGGTGAGCCTTGATTCGGGCCTTGCCTATTTGCGCATATGTTCCGATGATTCATTGCTGTACACCAGGGACGGCGCCCGGGAGTACCTGATACAGTTTCTGTCGCCCTTCGAGACCGGCGAAGCTGCTGAAAAACAGGCGGTCTTCCGCTCTCTTGAAGAGGAATTCCCTGGAAATCCTTATTACGTGTTCCAGGAAATCGATGAAGGTATGGCATTCCACCGGGATCGTGTTTTCTCAAAGTCGTTTTGTGCATGGGCGGTTTCTCAGATTCCAGGCTTCGACACTTCGAATTCAACCATGCGCACCTACGCGAATTGCGTCAGGTGGCAATGTTCCACAATCGATTCAACCTTGTTGCCGGCGCTCAAACCACGTCCTTTCAATCCAAGAGAGGCCTTGTCGTTCTACCCTGCTTTTCTGGAAGCCGCAAAGGCAAAATATGCCGTCGAGTCGGAATGGGACAAGTACCGCCGGGAAGAGAAAATCAATGTGCGCCTCTTTCACCACCTGCGATCCATGGCGTTTTCAATTCTTCGGAAGTCAAAAATCCATCCAATGCTGAGAGAATATTATCTCTGGCATCTGGAAGACGGATTAAAATGAGTTAGTTATTGTTTATTGGGCATAGCTGTCACGTGCAAGCCCAGTTCCTGCGAAAAAAACCGACAAGAACGCTATAATAATCGTATATTTATGATGATTCTTCCGGTAAAACCAATGTGATCATTTTAAAAACTGATTCCGAACTTAAGCGCTTTTTTAGCTGATCTCACAAATAATTAAAAGGGGGACGGTATGATTCTTCGACGACTGTGCATCCTGGCCTTTGCGCTGGTGATTGCAGGCGCTGTTTCCAGTTTCGGCCAGACATATACGCCGGATTCGAGCAACAGAGTGGTAATCAATCTCGGGGCAACGGCGTGGAAACTTTTAAAGTCGGACCCGGTCGGCGCTCAGGACCCGGCGTACAACGACGCAACCGGCCTTGACATCGGAATTCCGCACTGCATGGCCGAAGACCAGACATTTGTCAATAACACCTCGGGCGGCGGTAACCTGCCGGGCGGTCCGTACTGGTACCGCAAGAAATTCACGCTCGACGCCGCGTATTCCGGAAGAAAAGTCTTTCTGGAATTCGAAGGTGTGCATCTCGGCGTCCAGGTGTATGTGAACGGCACGATGCTGCCCACCACAAGCGCGATAAATCCCCAGGCCACTCATGTCATCGGATTTGTCGGGTTTACCCATGACATTACCAGCCTGGTGAGATTTGACGGAACCAACAACGTTATCGCGGTCCGCGCGGCCATGAACGCTGCCTGGTTTACGGACCCTGGTTTTTCAACCGTGTTCCGTTTCGGCCAGGGATCGGGCGGACCGTTCAGGCCGGTGTGGCTCCACATCACCGACAAGGTCCACGTGCCGAGCAACGAGTACTCCGGCTTGCAGCAATGGGGAACGTATGTGGCTACCACCAACGTTTCCACCGACGGATCGCAGGCGACCGTGAGAATCCTCACCAACGTCCAGAACGACAACACCGCGGCCCAGACGGTCACGCTCACCACCAAGGTGGTTGACGCTTCAAACAACATGGTGGCCCTTTCGCAGGATGCAACGCAAAGCATCGCCGCAGGCTCGAACTTTATCTTTGATCAGACAGGCACGATCGCCAATCCCAAACTGTGGTATCCCAACAACAGTCCTTTCGGAAAACCGAATCTTTACAAGGTGTATCACATAGTCAAGGTTGGAACTGCGATAGCGGACCTCGTCCAGAGTCCGCTCGGAATCCGCACGATCACCTGGGACAAAAATTTCCCTTATATCAATGGCCATGTGCATCATTTGTACGGCGCCGCGTCGCGGTACGATTATCCGGCGCTGGGTACGGCCGTGCCTCCCGCCCTGCAATGGCGCGACGCAAAGATCCTTGCCGACGTCGGCGGCAACCTGTGGAGACCCGGCCACTCGTCATGCAGCGAGACGTTCGTTGAGGCGTGCGACGCGTTCGGCATCATGATCGTCCAGCCCAGCGGCGAAGGCGAAGGAGCCTTTTCCGACGGAGCAAATGCGACCCCGGCCCGTCTTATTCTCAAGAAAGAGATCCACAGGGACATGATCATCAGGGACCGCAGCCACCCGTCCATTCTCGCATGGGAAGCGTCGAACGGCGACATGGATTCCCTGTACGCCGACACGTTGCGGACCATCAGCAACACATGGGACTCGCTGGCGCCCAGGGTCATTTCCCTGCGCGGCAAACCTTTCACCAACGGCAAGATAGACCTTCATGGGTGTACGCTCACCGGTTGCGACGCTCAGCAGAAACCGCTCGGCAACAACATCAATTTCCCGTGGTGGGGATCGGAATACTGGGGCAGGCACAGCTCGCGTTTTGCCTACGACTTTCAGGTCGATTTCTGCGGCGAATTCCTG
>DATFYJ010000264.1:0-2565 GCA_035315105.1 Chitinivibrionales bacterium | reverse complement strand
CTTCCGCAATGCAGGCACGGGAAAGTACCGCCTGCTTTCGCTGACGCGCCGTTTCGGCCAGGCCGTGCTTCCCGCGGTCACGGTTATTGACATGAAGGAAGAACATCGGGAGAACAACTGGACGCTGCTGTCGCGCCACCTGAGCGTCCGCATGGAACGGGCGCTTGCGAATGGGCGTCAGATAATTCTCCTCATCAACCGCCGGGGATTCTCCACGTTTCTTATATGTAAAGATTGCGGGCACGCCTACACCTGCCCGAATTGCTCGGTGAACCTCATCTACCACAAGGCCGAGCTCAGGCTCAAGTGCCACCAGTGCGGGCACGAGGAAGCGGCGCCCTCGCTCTGCCCGTCGTGCAGGGGAGAGCAGATCCGGTTCAAGGGCACCGGCATCCAGAAGGCGGAGGAGTTCATAGCCTCGAAGTTTCCGTCGGCGCGCATCATCCGCATGGATCAGGACACCACCCGGCGCAAGGGCGGCCACGTTGACATCATCGGAAGGTTCGAGCGCCGCGAGGCCGACATCCTCATCGGCACGCAGATGGTGGCAAAGGGGCTCAACTTCCCCGGCGTGGCGCTCGTGGGCGTGCTTGCGGCCGACATCGGTCTTCATGTTCCGGATTTCCGCGCGGCCGAGAAGACCTTCCAGCTCCTTGCGCAGGTGGCCGGCAGGGCGGGCAGGGCCGACTCGGCCGGCGAGGTGGTGGTGCAGACGTATTTCCCGGACGAGCCGGCCGTGCGCGCGGCCGCCGACCACGATTTTCTCGAGTTTTACAACAGGGAAATCGTCCAGCGCGAGGAGCTCGGATACCCACCGTTCGGCAAACTTGTGCGCATCGTGGCGTCGGGTCCGGGCGGCCCTGCGGTTGCGGAGGCGCTTGGCGCCGCGGCGCGTCTGGTGCGCGGCCGATGGGGAAGTTCGGTGACCGTGCTCGGGCCGTCGCCGGCGGCGCTCGCAAAGCTCAAGAACGAGCACCGGTATTCTCTTCTGCTAAAGGCGCGGTCGGCGCGCGTGCTCGGCGAGGCCGCGGCCGCGGTGCGCGCATCGCGCGTCCCAAAATCGGTGCGCCTGGTGATCGACGTGGACCCGGTGAACATGCTGTGAGAGGCGCGCCTCTGATGTATTTTGTCCGGTTCGTTTTGCAGACTCCTCGCACCCGCTGGACCGATGGGCCGCGCATTCATGACGCCACAGCAGTTCGACCACATCTTCCTGACTAAGCTTCACAGCTGGACGCAGTTCCGCTCCGGTTACCGGCAGTTCTTTACTTCGCGGGAAATAGATCTTTTGAGCAAGGGCGAGCAATCGTTCGACGGCGCGTCGCGCACCGTGGTGCTGCTCGCGTTCGAAAACGAATACGCGTCGCTCGGGGGCCTGTCGGTGGTGACGCGCTTTTTGCCGGAGCACCTGCGCAAGGCCGGTGAAAACGTTGTTTTCATCACGCCGTACCACCCGAACCACGCGGCGGTAAGGGAGGCGCGCGCCAGAGGGAAATTCCGGGAGGAGTTCACCATACCTTTTGCGTGCGGCGGCGAATCCAGGCGGCTGTGCTGCCTCCGCGACGCAGGGGCATCCATCCCCTCCTACTTTCTTGCGGTGGACGGGCAGTTCACGGCGGAAGAGCATCCGTACAGCTATTCCGATTCCGCAAGCCTTCTTGCCGACAGCCTTGCGTTCTGCGTGGCGGTGCCGCACGCGCTGGCCCGGCTCGGGATCGTGCGCAACATCCTGTTCCACGCCAACGACTGGGAGACCGCGGCGATCGCGCTGTTTTCCAAGACGGCGATAATCGACAGGCTCGTCGTTTCGGCAAAGACCGTGCTCACGCTGCACAACTCGTATGATGCCGGGCTTCCGAAAGAGGCGGCGGGACGGTATTGTTCCAGGCCGATGCCGGACGCCACCGTGCTGAGGGCGTTTATCCCGCTCCTGAACGGCCCGCTGACGACCGTGAGCACGCCGTTTGCGCACGAGCTGCGGGCCGACCCGCTCCAGCGGGGCTGCTTTGCCAACCACCTGCAGGACGTGTTCTCCCGCAACCCGCCCGTGGGCATCGAAAACGGAGCGTTCTGCGGGCCAAAGACGGTTGTTTCGCGCGAGGCGACGGCCGCATGGGGTTCGGGCGACGCGACGCTGTTGATTTCCGAGAAGAACAGGCGGAGCGACGCCTTCTGGTCGCGCATGGAGTCGTGCATTGACATAAGGGTGATAGGGAGACTGTCGCGCCCCGCGCCCGGCGAGCGCGTCCCCGTGTTCTTTTTAAGCGGCAGGGTCGATTTTCTCCAGAAGGGCTTCGACGTTGTCTTCTCGGCCTTTCTCCGTCTCCGGCGGGGGAGCGCCAGGCTTTTCTTCTCCCCGAACGTGGGCGGGGTCGCCGAGGCAAACGGCGCGCAGGGCCCGGAGCTTGACTTTTTCAACAACATCGCGCTGCGCTGCGAGGGCGACATCGCCGTCTGGCCGTTCTACATCCCGCACGACGAGTACAGGGTTCTTCTGCGGGGGGCGAGCTTTCTCGTGATGCCTTCGCTGTACGAACCGTTCGGCGCCGCCACCGAGGGTTTCGC
>DATFYJ010000263.1:0-3253 GCA_035315105.1 Chitinivibrionales bacterium | reverse complement strand
CGAGAGCGTTATCTCTCCCGCCAGTTTGTATTTCTTCTTGATGTCCCGGAAGATCGCGAGATAATTTTCGACCGCCGCCCGGTCCCACGACAGCCGGCCTTCGCCGTTTTCCTTGTCGCAGCCCACATAGACCGACACGCTGCCGCGCGGTATTGCGTCGGTGACTGCAGCCTTGATCTTCTGCTCGAGGTTGGCAAGCGATTTAGGCAGGCGCAGCTGCAGATCGAGAAAACGGTTGTTGACGGCCCGGATTTCGACGCGAAACCCGCCGGACGGCGTGCGCGCCTCGGCAAGACCGAACCCCGTCATGCTTTTTATGGGCATACCCTTCCCTTGCCACGTGGAGGCGGACAAAAATGAGGCCGTGCGATCGTTTGTGAGGAAAAACTTACTAAATATATATGATAACTCCGGGCGGCGGCAATGTGCCGTGAGTCCGTGGCAACTTCCGGGCGCATTGCCGTACACCCTTGCAACGCCGCACCGGCCCGTCATGCTGCCATTGACAACTCCGGCCTCCGTCACTTAATTTTCTCTGTGTTTTTTCCGGCGGTACATGCCAGCGTAGCTCAGTTGGTTAGAGCAGTGGAATCATAATCCACGTGTCCGGAGTTCGAATCTCTGCGCTGGCACTTTTTCCCCTTAAGACTTTTCCCTGTGAAAACAGCGTTTTGTAGGGTTCCTTTTATTTTCCCCGCATTATCGGTACGTTTTCAAAAGTTGTGGACAGAAGATCCTCACAGGGGCCTTTTGTTTACCGGGGTGAACAATATAAAATTTAAAACCACAAAAATATTGGTAATTACCTTATATTTTGATGGGGCGTTTCTTAAGGAAAAAGGTTCAAATTTTCCCAGGGGGAGGATCATTCATGTTAAGAAAAATGTTGGTTTCTGTGTCCATGGGGTTACTGATTTCGGCCTGGGCAAGTTATGCGGATACCTATACAGGGGAAACAAGCAACAGGGTGAAAATCAATTTAGGACAGACTCCCTGGAAGTTTACAAAATCGGATCCGGCCGGGGGCGCGCAGGCACCCGCCTACAACGATGGATCATGGAAAGATGTCGGGATTCCGCATTGCTGGAACGACACCGACACGTTTATCAACCAGGCGAGCGGAGGCGGCGACGGATCCATGTACGGCGGTACAAACTGGTATCGCAAACACTTCACCCTTGATAATGCGTATTCGGGGAGAAAGATTTTCATAGAATTTGAAGGAGCCCATGTGGGCGCCTCGGTCTATGTGAATGGCACGTTTATTCCCGGCAACAGCGCATACAATACTGCATGCACCCATGTGATCGGGTTTATGGGATTTGTCATCGACGCGACTCCGTACGTGCAATTCGGCGGCGCCGACAACGTTCTCGCCGTGCGGCTCAGCAAGAACGGAGCAACCTATGCCGACCCCGGTATTTGCCTCGGGTTCCGCTTTGGACAGGCCGACGGCGGAATATTCCGGCCGGTATGGTTGCATATTACCGACAACGTGCATATTCCGATGAACGTGTATTCAGTTCTTAACAAATGGGGAACCTACGTGGCCACCACGGCGGTCGCGGCCGACGGTTCGTCCGCCACGGTACGGCTCCTCACCAACGTTGAAAACGACGGCGGCGGCGCGGCAAACGTCACCCTCACCACCAAGATCGTGGACGCAGCCAACAACGTCGTATGGACCCAGGACAATACCCAAGCCATCAATGGAGGCTCCAATCATATTTTCGACCAGACCACCATCATCGCCAACCCGCACCTGTGGTACCCCAACGCCAGCACCTACGGCACGCCGTATATGTACACGGTGTACCACATAGTCAAGGTCGGCGGCACCACGCTCGACGTGGCCCAAACCCCCCTGGGAATACGGAGGATCACGTGGGACTCCGATTTCCCTTATATCAACGGACACAAGCATTTGATGTGGGGCGCTTCGGCGCGTTACGATTATCCCGCGCTCGGCACGGCACTGCCACCCGAGGTCGAATACCGCGACGCGAAGATACTCGCGGACGCCGGCGGCAGACTCTGGAGACCCGGCCATTCATCGTGCAGCCCGGGATTTGTCCAGGCCTGCGACGCCTATGGAGTCATGCTCATCCAGCCCAGCGGCGAAGGCGAGGGTGCATTCTCCACCGGCGCAAACGCCTCTGCCTACACAAAGGGCCTCAAGCTGGAATTGCACAGGGACATGGTCGTGCGGGACAGGAACAATCCTTCCATTCTTGCCTGGGAAGCAAGCAACGGGGACATAGATCCTGCCTTTGCCGATTTGACAAGGGCCGTTTCCACGACATGGGACTCTCTTACTCCGAGGGCACAGTCTTGCCGGGGTGGTCCGGGATATGTGGTCGGCGATCTGATCGCGTGCACCTTGACCGGCTGCGACGCGCAGCAGAAGCCGTTTCATCCGCAGTGCCCCTGGTGGGGAGCGGAATCATGGGGCAGGCAGTCTTCGAGGGCTGCGTATGATTGGGAGATATGGTTTTCCGCAGAGTTCCTGCGAAACTGGTCGGCGGACATAACAAACACCACCCACCCTTTTGGTCTGTGTCAGTGGTATCTGGCCGAGACCCCCGGTGAGGTAGGGAATTTCCCTGAGGGAGGCAACCCAAGGTCGTTCGGGTCCTCGATGATGGATTTCAACCGTCTCCCAAAGATGCTGTACAAGATATATTCGGCGGCGTGGCTGCCTTTTTCGGTCAAACCCGTGGTCTTTGTTTCCCATCATTGGAACCGCACCGGCACGGTACGGGTCAATGTATTCAGCAATTGCCCCGCGGTTAAACTCAGGCTCAACGGCGCGGATCTTGGAAACCAGACGCCCAACTCGGATTCCGGGGTAGGCGGTCAGAACGACTTTACGACCCAACCTCCCAACTATCCTACCTCAATGCCATTCCAATGCCATTGGGACGTGGCCTGGGCCGCGGGAACACTGCTGGCCCAAGGCCTTGATGCAAACGGCACTGTGGTCTGTACTGATCAGAAAGTGACGGCCGGCGATCCCGCCTGCGTCGTTTTGGTTCAGGATCCGCCGATAGTAAAGCCGAACGGTGAAGTGTTCAACATTACGGCCAACGGCACGGACGCCGCTTTGATCGTGGCCAAGATTGTTGACGCCAACGGCAACTTGTGTCCTCTCGCCACCAATATCGTACATTTCACCGTTTCCGCACTCGGCAATTATCGCGGCGGAAACGGTGAAATGTACGATATTGGTGGCGAGAGGACACAAGTTGCCGTT
>DATFYJ010000262.1:0-3085 GCA_035315105.1 Chitinivibrionales bacterium | reverse complement strand
TGAGCGACGCCAACAAACTGGAAATAGCCGCTTCGACAATGGGAAAAATGATCGAGATCGAAGTTCGCTCGGCCATTCTCGAATGTTCGGCAGCCGACAGCAATTTGAATTCTTCAAGGGAAATGTTCAGCGCAGCTTCCGAAACCTACGAGCTTACCAACAGCAATTTCAAGCAGGGGAGCGGGCAGTTCGCCGATCTGCAGCTCGCGGATGAAACACTTCAGCAGGCGGAACTGGGAATGATCAACGCAAGCTACCGTCAGACCAGGAGCCGGGCCGCCCTGCAGGTCGCCATGGGAAGAGGAATCATAGAACTCAAGTAGGCAATTGCGTACAAGAACTCGGGAGGGATTATGATCACACGTAAACTGAAGATTTTGGTCGCATCGGCAGCGGGCGCGCTGTGCATCATCGCATGCGTCGCCACCACGGGCTGCAACGGAAAAGACACCACAAAGCAGGGCGCGGCCGCCAGACACCCCGGCGATTCCGCGGTGGTCAAGGTGGTTGTTGCGGATGTCAATGAGGGCCCGTTTGAGGACTGGGGCAGCTACTCGGCGGATTTGCGCGGCATCGAAGACGCGAACCTGGTTGCGCCCGTCCAGGGCGGCCGGGTTAATTCCCTCAAGCCGGTCGGGACCTATTTCAAGGAGGGCGATGCCCTGTGCGACATCGAAGGCGACAAGTACGGAGCCGCGCTCGAAGCCGCCAGGGCGCAGGTCGCGGTCGCGAAGGGCGATCTGGATCGGGCCACCGCAAACGTGCAGAACGGTTCACTCGGGCGTTCAGCCGTGGACGCCGCCAATCTCGCGTACCAGAACGCGAGAATGCTGCTGGCCACCGCGAAACGCTCCTGGGAGGACTGCCAGTGCCAGGCGCCCTTTGATGGAATTCTGGTGAGCAGGAATATTGAAAGATTCCAGACGGTGGCGCCGGGTGCAACGACCGTGCGGGTGTCGCGTATTGATAAACTGGAAGCGATCATCGCCATTCCGGAATCGGAGGCGTTTTCCTACGAAGAGGGCATGAAAACGGAATTCCGCCTGCTCCAGCGCCCGGAAAAGTCCTACGAGGGCATGCTCAGGAGCCTCGACAGGGCTGTCGATGCGAAGTCGAGGACCGTCATGGCCCGAATCGTGGTCACCAACAGGGACGGAACGCTCAAACCGGGCATGGTGGGACGGGCGAGCATACTGCGGCACAAGTATGCGAAGGCAGTCGTGGTCCCGTCCGCGGCGCTTCTTCGTTTGCAGGATGGCATCTGTGCGATGGTCGTTGAAAACGGCATCGCCCGGCAGCGGAAGGTTCTTGTGGAAGCAACGAATACGGACAGCTCGCTCATCAAGGATGGCCTGCATCAGGGCGACAAACTCGTGGTTACCGGCGCGTTCCAGGTGAGCGATGGGACAAAAGTTCTGTTCTAAGCGGATGAGGAGACGGCATAATGACCAAATTTGCACTTAAGAACCCCGTATCGGTAATCGTTCTGGCCCTGCTCCTTTTCATCGTCGGCCTGATGAGTTTCGCGGGCATGCGCCGGGAGTCGTTTCCCGAAATCAAGATACCGTATATTTACGTCACCACCGTGTATTCAGGCGCCAACCCGCCGGAGATAGAAAACCTCATCACGCAGAAGATCGAAGACAAGCTCGACGGCGTCGACGGCGTCAAGCAAATGACAAGCTCGAGTAACGAGAGCTATTCGAACATTTTCCTGGAATTCGACCCGTCGGTAAAAACCGAGGACGCGTTGCGACGTGTCAAGGACAAGGTGGATCAGGCCAAAGGAGACCTGCCGGTCGATGCCGAAGAGCCCATCACCCAGGAACTCAATTTTAGTGCGATCCCGATTGTCAACATCGCGCTGTATTCCGACTACGACCTGGAGCAGCTCGAAGCGCTCGCAGACAACCTCAAGGACCGCATGGCAAAAATACCGGGCGTTCTCGAGGCCAAGATCCAGGGCAAGCAGGACAAGGAAATCGCCATCGACGTTGATCCGGCCCTGCTGCGGCAGTACGGATTGACTTTATCGGATATTTCCAAGGCAGTCTCAACCCAGCATACGAATGTTCCCGGCGGCACCATGATAACCTCCGGGTTCCGCTTTTCCATCAAAGTGACCGGCGAACTCACCGATCCGGACCAGTTCAACGACCTTGTAGTGCGCTCCCTGAACGACAAGATGATTCGGATCAAAGACGTTGCGAAAGTCGCTTTTACGTACACGCGGGACCGGCAGTCCATCTCGCGCACCAACGGCAAACCGTCGCTCACCTTGACAATTGCGAAACGCACGGGCGAAGACATCGTACGCATCGTTGACGAGGCAAAGAAGATCATCGACGACGAAAAAGGACGCTGGCCGGCCGGCACACATTACGAAATAACCTACGACATGTCGAAAAATATCCGCCAGATGGTGGACGAGCTGCAGAATCACCTGCTCATGGGCATCATCCTCGTGCTCCTGGTGCTGAGCTTCTTCCTGGGCGTGCGCAACTCGCTTTTTATCTCCACGGCTATCCCGTTTTCCATGGCAATGGGCTTTATTGCACTGAGCTACATGGGTGTCACGCTCAACATGGTCGTGCTGTTCTCGCTTGTCATGGTCCTCGGGATGCTGGTGGACGACGGCATTGTGGTGGTGGAAAACATCTACCGCCACCTGGGCATGGGGAAAGGGCGTCTCGAAGCAGCGCTTGATGGAACAAGAGAGGTCATGGTGCCGGTGTTTACGGCCACGCTCACTACGGTCGCAGCCTTCTCCCCGGTGCTGTTTATGCCGGGCGTCATGGGTGAATTCCTGAAATATCTGCCCCTCACCGTGAGTATCACGCTATCGGGCTCCCTGTTCGTCGCCTTTGTCTTCAATCCGGTCTTTGCCTCGCTTACCATGAACAATAAGGAGGCGCGGCGTCTGGAAGGCGGGGAAAAGACCGGATTCGAACGGTTCAAGGACCTGTATCGGAAGCTTCTGCAGCGTTCTCTCAACCACCCCGCGCTTCTTGCGCTCTTCTGCGCTTTGTTCGTGGTTTCGGGTATTCTGATGTACGGGAAATTCGGGCCCGGCGTGGTGTTTTTT
>DATFYJ010000261.1:0-3828 GCA_035315105.1 Chitinivibrionales bacterium | reverse complement strand
GCGGCGGGACAGTACAAGAGCGGCGAGGCAAGCGGCGCGTTCGGCCTGATGCAGCTCAAGCTGGAGACCGCGCAGGAGATCGGAAGAAGCCTCGGGATTGACGTGCGCACAAGCGCCGATCTCCTCAGGCCCGACGTCAATGTGGTCATCGGTGCCGCCTACCTCATGCAGCTCATCGCACACTTTCACAGTTTCAAGCTTGGCCTGCTCGCCTACAACCAGGGACCGGGAGTGATTCTCGAACAGCTCGCCTCGCAGCAGCACTTGTCAAGCGACTACTACCACAAGGTGCTGAGGAAGTACTATAGATTCAGGGCGATTACTGATAGTCTGGGGATTGTGAAGGATTCTAGTAAATAGATAAGTAATACTTGGGCGTTCCCCCTTGTGAAAGGACGCAACATTTGCCTCCTTTTACAAGGGGTCGGTCTCCCTCCGGGCTCGGCTGTTCGCCTCGTTGCCGGACCGCCCCGATGGCCTTCGGCCGGGGTCGGCCGGCAATCCCGCGGGACCCTCCGGTCCACCTAACGCTGGGCAGCGGGGGCATTGCCATTCTTGTATTCTTTCGCCATCAGCGCCGCCCCTGAGGCCGGAGGATTGGCCGCTCGCGTTGTTTGAGCCCGGCGCGGTCTTGTTGTCAGCCTTGCAATACGTTGTACCCTGCGTAACTTCTTGACATATCATACATGCCGGGCGAGTTCGCGAGCGGCCCGACGGCCGAGGGACAAGGCGGCGCTGCAGGCGCGGCGTTCTTTGCCTACTTTCTTTCGCTGCAGACAGGGCAAAAGACATAAAATATGGTGCGAAGCACCGATACCTTGCCCTGGGGAACGCAAGTGACAACAAAGTAGGTCGGGGTCCGGGGGTGAAGCCCCCGGAGATCATTTCAATTTCACATTGACAATCTCAACAATTACCTTCATAGCGGCCATGCCGGCCGCGACAGGCACTATCCCAATAAGCGGCACCAGCAGCGTCGAGCACAGCGCCATCCCCATTGCCCCGCCGAACACATCGGCCGCGTATAGGTCGCCGAGCCCCGCGTTGTTCCTCGACACGATCTGCGCCCCCCCGAGAACTCCTGCACCCGCGTGAAACACGTAGAACAGAATCGGCGCGGGCGCCGGGATTGCCGAAAGCACAATTAAAGTAGCGCCGCAGTACAGGCCGATCGCCGCATCGGACAACGGCAGCTTCTTTTTTGCAAACGCTCCGGCCCAGAACCCGGCCGTGAGCGCCACGAGCAGGAGCGACACGCGCGAATAGAGTGCGCCGCAGGTCGATTGATAAATAAGAAGCAGGCACACCGAATACGCGCCGAGAACGAGCCCGCTCGTTCCCACCGAGAGGCCGGCGCGGGTGCGGGGCGAAAACCATAGTGCGCCAAGAAAACAGGCCGCCAGCAGCGCAATGAGGACGACGAACTGGTTCCGGAACAAGTCGGTCCAGCTCTCAAGCCCGAGCAGCAGCGCGAGCGGTCTGTCCCTGGTATTGACAATGGTGAAAATCGGACTTTGGTTCGCTTCCCTGATCCGCTCGTCCGAGGCGGCGGGGATAATGGACTGCGCCAGATACTCGGTGTGCGTCCTAACGTTCCAGCGTGGAGACAGCGGCGCAACCGATGCCATGAACGTATATCCTTCACCCGGAAATACGAGAACATAAGGGAACACCGACGAAAGCGTCGCGCGCAACGCGTCGTACAGCCTCTTCTCGGCAGGTGAGAAATAGTTCTCGGAAAACGGAAGCGTGAACGTTTCGATGCCCGAGTCGGTGAGGAATGACTTGACGCGTGCAAGAAAGGAGCGTGTGTAGAAACGGTTTGCCGCGGCGGTGCGGGGAATGCCGGTCCCCAGAAACACGATGTCGTACCGTGCGGCGGGGCGAAACGTCTCGATCGCGGCGACGGCGCTCCCCTGCCCGGTAAATGCGGGCTCGGTTTCCACTACGTCAACCGAACAGCCGGGATACTCTGCCAGCTCGCGTTTCTGGCCCCGGTCGAACACCACGAGCGCGCGCCGGGCGTTCGGCCGTTGCCCCATGGGAATGTGGACCGCCTGTTCGAGGAACGGCTTCTGCATGGTCGACTTGTACAGCGCGCCGTTCAGAAGGAACGTGGTGTCCCCGCCCATGCCTGCCTGGACGATTTCACCCTCCCGGCCGTACACGATTCCGTTCGAAGGAACGGCGTATTTCCATTGCACCGACACATGGTCAAGCGAAACGACAAGAACCAGCATCGCGAAGCAGACGAGGCACAACCACGGCTTTTTGCTGCATAAAAACAGGAGGGGAAGTGCGGCAACGGCGACAATCAGGCTGTTGGGCGCGCCGGCGAGCACGCACACAAACACGCACAGCGCGCCCGCGGTCGCGCCCGCGTTCTCCCATCCGTAAAGCTTGGCGGGTTGCGCCGGCCGCGAGAGCAGCGCGCCCAGCACCAGCCCGTTCACCAACGCAAACGGCAGTTCGGTTGCGGCGGCCACGGCCAGCATCTGAAGCGGGCCCAGGGCTTCGCCCGGCAGAAACACCAGGCGGCTGGCCCGGACGATAGTGACGCCCGCGGCCGCGCACACAACAAGCGCGAACACGGCGCCGCCCGGCGCAAAGCCTTTGCCCGCTGCCCGGCCGTATCGCCGGGACGAAATCATGGTGCCCGCACCCACGGCCAGGAGCCACACGCACAGGATCAGCCCGATGGAAAGTTCGTTGCCGGAAAAGACAGAAAGGAATTCGCGGAAGAACACGGTCTGCAGCGCGGCGGAGAACAGGCCCACGCCGAAAATGAGCGGGGCCGCGCGGACGTTATTCGTGGAAATGCACGGCGCGGTAGCGCTTGACATCTGCGGTCTTCCATCCGTCTGCGGGCATGCCGCCCTTCATGGAAAGGTGCTCGAGGAAGTCCACCTTGCCCGGGAGCTGGTCCCACACTTGGGGGAGAAATGTGGATTGGTGGTATCCGCTGGACAAAATGATGCCGTCCCTGCCAGGCTCCAGTTTGTCAAGGAGGTCCTGCGGGCTCGTGTGGGGCAGGGGCTCGGGCTTGGTGAGCACCGACACCTCCACCTCGATGCCCGAGAGCTCGTCCGGGGTCACTGCGGAAAATCGGGGGTCTTCAAGCGCGGCGTTCTTGGCATTGTCGATCACGGCTTCGTACAACGGCTTTATTCCCTCGATATACCCGATGCAGCCGCGAAGCTCGCCATGCTTGGTGAGCGTGACAAAACAGCCACGGTTCTCTTTGGTTATGGCCGGAGGATTCTGGGGCACAACCGGCGATCCGCCCTTCACGGCTGCCTCAAGGTTCTGACGCGCGAGCTTGAGCAGGAATGTCTTGACGTCCTGAGAAAGTTCGTCCGAGTCCTTCTTGTTGCCTTGGCGGACCTCGGCCGCCTTTGCGCCGTTGCTGTTTTTCCCGCCGCTTTTGTCCGGCGAGGGATCACAATTCGCACTGCTCATGAGTACTGCCCCCAGGATGATAACGAGGTGAATGCCGGAATGATGGTTCATGGCGAGCCGTGCCTTTGTTCTGCCCGGTCCGGCTTCAAATGGGGCCTATTTCTTGCCGTTGCCGGGCTTCTTTATGTATGCGATGGAAGCGTATCCCACCACCCTGTCTTCGGAACCGTACGCCGGCGCGGTTTCGAACGAGTTGCGGGCGTCGAGGAGAACCGGCGTTAGCGACATCATCTTCGCAAGCCGCATCACCACGCGAATCGGCATCTCACCGCATGCGTCAATCTCTCCCTGTTCATTCCCTGCAAGGATCGCGGCAATGGTCCTCTGGTCTATGGCCTTCGCCTCATTGCTGCTGTGGTAGTGGGAAAG
>DATFYJ010000260.1:0-3111 GCA_035315105.1 Chitinivibrionales bacterium | reverse complement strand
AAGAGGGGCACAACCATCGGCGGCGAGATCATCGCCGCCGCCACCGGTGTTGCCACGCGCGACTGGCTTCACGGATATCATGCGGCGGACACGTACCTTGCGAGCCTGCTGGTGGGGAACCTGCTCCTCGACGCGAGACTGCTTGACAACGTGAAAGCGTACGGCAACGGCGAGGTGGATTACTCTCCGTCAGCCGACACGGTCGGGGTTTCGCTCCGCGAACTTTTCATGGACGCGAACATCAACAGAAAAGTGTATTTCAGGGCCGGCAAGCAGGTGCTTCAGTGGGGAAGGTGCTATCTGTGGAACCCCACCGATCTGATCAACGTGGAGAAGAAACCGTTCATCGATAAAATCGGTTCGCGCGAGGGCACCTACGGGGTGCGCGTGCACGCGCCCTTCGGCACCAAAATGAACCTGTATTCTTTTGTCAATCTCAACTCGGTGGATCGGGTTGACAAGACCGCGGCTGCGCTCAAATTCGAATTTCTCGCCGGCGGCACGGAGATGGCTTTTTCCCTCTGGGGAAAAGAGAATCGTACGCCTGTTGCCGGATACGATTTCTCAACGCAGGCGTTCAACATCAATTTCTACGGTGAGGCAACCATTTCAAATGGCAACAACACCCCTAAAATGCGGGAGTTCAATGGCGTCTTATATATCGACACTGTGTCGTATGGATGGACGCCCTGCGTAAGCCTCGGATTTAACAGACTGTTTGATTTTTTCGACATCAAGGATGGCATTACTGTGGGGGCGGAAGTCTTTTACGACGGCGGCGGATACAGCGGCAACGTTTTTGCGGACAACCAGACATTCCTTTACCGCGATTCGGTGATGGTGGTCGTCCCCAACCTTGCGCCGGTAAAGGTCGGCTCGGGCGACAAGAAGACGTTTCTGCTTTACAACGGCCTGTACGAGCCCAATTACCATTCGAGGTATTACGCCGCGGTTTTCACCGGCATCAACCGGTTTCTCCTGAGCGACCTCACCTTCAATCTCAACGCGCTTGCCAATTTTGAACAACGCTGCGGAATTGTTTCGGGTTCATTTTCTTATACGACGCTCAGCAACCTTACCTTCGGCGTTACGGTTGACGGATACCTGGGCGCCGCAAACACCGAGTACACGTTTTGGGGCGGTGCATGCGACGCGAGGCTGAGTGTGGGGGTGAGGTTTTAATAAAATCACTACAGAGAAGAAAATGTTGACATTTACTAAGCAGTTCATAGATAATGCTGCATAAAATCAGTCACGGTGAGCACTTCGGCAAGCTCAGTGCAGGCTCTGTCGAACCGTCTCGTACTCGATAGACCCTTCGACAAGCTCAGGGTGACATAGTACCTGTGTGATCATGCTTATGAATTGCTTGGCAAATTTTGGAATCTGGACTTTGGAATATGGAATTCTTAGATTTCCTTGTCATCACCCAGCTTTCCCTTGCCGTTGTTGTCTTCCTGTTCCTCATGTTTATCAACGCTCCCTATGGCCGGTACGTCCGGAAAGGCTGGGGCCCTGCGATACCGGCGCAGTTTGCATGGATGATTATGGAATTCCCGGCATTTTTTGTCATTGCATGGCTGGTGATTGCGAATGCGGAAAAGGCGGGAATGTTCGGCATGCTGTTTCTTTTGATGTGGGAAGCGCATTATGTGTATCGCGTCTGGATATACCCGTTTCTGCTTTCGTCACCTCAAAAACCGTTTCCTATCGTGCTCGTGTTCTTTGCCATCTGTTTCAATACACTCAACGGTACCATAAACGGCGGCAGCCTTGCCTCCATGGGCGCGTGGTACACGGAGCACCGGTGGGCCCTTGATCCCCGCATGATTGTCGGATGCATGATGTTCGTTACCGGGTTCGTCATTCATGCTCATTCCGATACGCTGCTCCGGCATCTTCAACGCGGAGAGCGCGGAGAATATGTCGTGCCGAGCGGCGGAATGTTCCGCTTTGTGTCAAGTCCGAATTACTTTGGAGAAATGGTCGAATGGGCCGGATGGGCCGTGGCCACATGGTCCATGGCGGGTCTGGCGTTTGCTGTCTTTACAATTGCAAACCTTCTCTCGCGAGCGGTGAGCAATCATCGCTGGTATCAAAAAACCTTTCCGGGATATCCGGCCGATCGAAAAATCCTTATCCCGTTTCTCTGGTGACGCGCCGAAAGGCCCGACATGCAGCTGCCGATTTACGACTGCGCAAAGGATATTCTCGCGGCTTTACGAGAGAGGAAAAGCCTTATCGTTCGTGCGCCCACCGGGTCGGGCAAGTCCACGCAGGTGCCGCAGATGATGCTCGATTCGGGCCTGTTTTCCGGGCAGATCCTTGTACTGCAGCCGCGTCGTCTCGCGGCCCGCATGCTCGCAGCCCGTGTGGCCGAGGAACGGGGGAGCGCACTCGGCGCGGAGATCGGGTTCCAGACGCGGTTCGAAACGCTCGTGTCGCCCGAAACGCGCGTGCGATTCATCACCGAGGGAATCCTTCCGAGGATGCTCCTGTCGAACAGGGACCTTTCGGGCGTATCGGCCGTGGTGTTCGACGAATTCCACGAGCGAAGCCTTGCCACCGACGTCGGGCTTGCGCTTGTAAAGGACCTGCAGGCGGTATCAAGGATGGACCTTTGCATGATTGTAATGTCGGCAACCATCGATGTCGCACCTGTTGCCGCATATCTCGGGTCTCCGGCGATTATTGAATCCGCAGGCCGAGTTTTCCCCATAGACATGCGCTATTCATCGTCGATGCCGTCCGTAAAGACGGCGGTATGGGACATGGCCGCGTCCGCCGCCTCAAGTCTTATCGCGGCCGGCGCGGAGGGCGACATCCTCGTGTTCATGCCCGGCGCCTACGAGATCCGCAGGACCGTTGACGCCCTGGAACGGAGCGTGCGGTCGGAGAGCGTTGCGGTCATGCCGCTGTACGGCGATCTCCCCGCAGACCGCCAGCGCCGTGTGATGGAGCACTTGACACGCAGGAAGATCATCGTTGCCACGAACATCGCCGAAACGTCGCTCACCATTCCGGGCGTGCGGCAGGTCATCGACAGCGGGCTTGCGCGCATCAGCCGGTACGATCCCGGCCGCGGGTTCAACACGCTTTTTACGGAACCCG
>DATFYJ010000259.1:0-9271 GCA_035315105.1 Chitinivibrionales bacterium | reverse complement strand
GCCCGCATGATGGTTGTAACGCATTTTTCCTTCCTGCCGTCGCCGGTATAATCGATATGATCGACAATGGTCGTGTCAAATCCTGCAGAAGACCTGGAAAAAGCCTTCACCGAATCGTAATGCTGCTTGTCCCTGCCGGTCATTGCCTGCAGGTAGGTTTCGCAGGCCTGTATCGAGCCGACCGATTTTCGGTCCTCATTTGTCAGCATGGCGTCGCGGTAAGCGGGCGACGGCCGGTACCAGACGCATTGACGGAAGTGGTCCTGCAGATCTTTCGACTCGAAGATTCTCCCGTGCCGCGCATAGATTTCGTTGCGAAGAAGCCTGAGTTCGCTAAGGGCCGAGTCAGAGAAAAAGGAGGCTTCTTGCCGTTTTTCGAATGTTGCTTTGTTAAGAGCAGGCGGCCCGGGGGGCACAGGTTCCTCGCGGGAGCAGGAAAAACCAAAGATTACAAGCGGAATCACTAACAGGTATATCGGATGATTTTTCAATTTCATTTTTTTTCTGTCCGCTCTTAATAATAATACAACGAGCCTGATGAGGAATCAAATCTCTAGAGCTTGGATGATGATAAATTCACGGAAGTTCATCAGGCATTTAACCTCTGCTTGTTTTCGTATAACCTCACTCCCGACCCCTCTGTGCGAGGAGTGGGGAGAAATTCTGCATATCGTCAAGTGGTAGAGAGACCGCGGCAGGGAACAGTGATCCGCGCGTTAGGAGCGACTGGAGTGGTGAGCAAAAGCAAATTGTCACTTTGTTCCCCAAGGTATGGTAATAGCGCTTCGCGCTTCACTATTGTGTCTCTTGCCTTGTGCCGCCCGAGCCCGGAAGGACGACGCTTCGAAGCACCCGAAGGGGTGGAGCCGACCCAAGCCTGAGCATATGCGAAGGCGAGGGGAACGCCCAGATTTATTTCTCGAATTATTGGTTGTGGAGAAATTGAAGCAATCAAACGCGGTACACCTTAAGCCGCTGGCTCCTTGACGAATGCTTGAGCCTCCGCAGCGCTTTCTCCTTTATCTGCCGCGCGCGCTCGCGGGTGAGGTTGAACCGCTGGCCTATCTCCTCGAGCGTGTGCGCGGTCTCCTCGCCGATGCCGAAGTAAAGCTTGATGACCTCTTTTTCGCGGCACGTGAGCGTGTCGAGGGTCTGGTTGATTTCCTCGTGAAGCGAGATTTCCATCACCCCGTCGTCGGGCAGTTCCTGCTCTTCGTCCTGGAGCAGGTCGAGGAGCTTGCTGTCTTCGCCCTGCTGCAGCGGGGCGTCGAGCGACATGTGGGAATTGCCGATCTTGATGGTTTCCTGGACTTCTTCTTCGTCAAGCTTGAGCTCGCGCGCGATCTCCTCGACGTTCGGGATGCGGCGGTATTTCTGTTCGAGCTTGCTCTGCGCCTTGCCGATTTTGTGGATGGTGCCCACGCGGTTGAGCGGCAGCTTGATGATGCGCGACTGCTCGGCCAGCGCCTGGAGAATGGCCTGACGGATCCACCACACCGCGTAAGAAATGAACTTGAAGTTCTTCTTCTCGTCGAAACGCCGGGCGGCGCGGATGAGGCCGAGGTTTCCCTCGTTGATAAGATCGGAAAGCGGCAGGCCCTGGTTCTGGTAGTTGCGCGCGACCGACACAACGAACCTGAGGTTTGCTTTGACCAGTTTTTCCAGGGCCTTTCGGTCGCCCTTGCGGATGCGCACCGCGGTCTGCGCCTCCTCCTCCACCGGAAGGGTCTTGTTCTTGCCGATCTCCTTGAGATACAGTGCGAGCGAGTTTTCTTCCGTGAGGAACTGGTTCTTATCCATACGCGGCACGGCTATGCTTTCGTGGGAATTTTGTAAAGCATGTGGCGAAGGACTCTACCGGTTGTTGTCGTCGGGCGCGGTTCGGTTTCGGGCTTTGTGAGATGATTGCCGTGTTAGCCAAAATACTACATAATTGTTACGGGGTGGACAAAAAATGAGGGAGCGGGAAACCGGGGTTTACCGTGCGGCATTCCAGGGGTCGGACTGAGGAATCGCACCATGAACCGACCGGGTCGGCCCGGCACCGGCCCTACTTTTTCCAGAGGAAAATGAGGTGGAGGATCAGGGCGCAATAGAACGCGCCGCCCAGACAGAGGATATACGGGTTTACCGCTTTTCTCACCTTGACCCATGCGAGCACCGCAATTGCCGATGCCAGAGCGCAGGCGGCCGAGACGAGCGTGGCTCCCCTGAGGTCCCATTCCGTGAAGAGCATGCCGAACACCACGGGAAAGCAGCTTTGAAACACCATGGCGCCCGTGATGTTGCCGAGCGCAAGCGTGTCTTTGCCCTGGCCCACCCAGATGACGGAGTTGATCTTTTCCGGAAGTTCCGTTGCAATGGGCGTTATAATGAGCGACAGGATGAGCGGCGATACGCCCAGCGCCAGCGACAGCGCCTGCACATACACAACGAAATAATGCGCGCCCGCGATCAGCAGCGCCAGGCTCAGGCAAAGCTGGACAAGGATCACCGGAACCGTTGCCGGCAGGCGGCCGAACCTGGCGAGATACAATTCGCCGGCGTTTTCAACTTCCTTTCCTTCGCTTCTCATGGCCTGCCGAAGGTACAGCGGATACGACACGAGAAGGCCGATTGCGACAACCGCCTTGAGGACGGTGAGGCCGTGGTAAAAGGTTGCGCTCACCGCAATGCCGTAGAACAGGATAAAGAATACCAGATCCCGCGTAAGGTTGCCCAGATCAACGTTCATGCGCATGGCGCGTTTGCCCATCAACGTGTAGATGAGAATGGCGATGCCGGTGACGAAAAACGCGAGCGTAGCGAGCATGAAGGGAGCGCCCGCGATCGCGCCGAGGCCCACGGCGCGGCCGGCCTTCCCGCCGGTGAACAGGATGGCGATGATGGGGATGATGGTCTCGGGCATGGCGGTGCCCACCGCGGCGAGAACGCTGCCCACGATGCCCTGGTGCAAATGCAGCGCCTTGCCAAGCAGCTCGATTGCATTGACAAATACGATGCAGGCAAGCAGGATGATGAGAAGGCTTGCGAGAAGGAGCGCGGTATCGAGGATCATTGGACCAACCGGGAATAGGAAAAGTTTAAAGCGCCGGGCCCGTGGTAAGGGAGCCTCTATGTATTCACGATACTTGATTATCATGTCACTCCCGCGAAAGCGGGAGTCCATCCTTTTCCAATGAGGGCAAGAGGGATCCCCGATCAGGTCGGGGATGACAAACCCGGTTTATCGGATTATCAAAGGTCACCTTGAGTCAAGCATCACGAGTCATAACGCGAGATAACGCAATTGCCGATATTCCTGCCCGACAATGATAAAATAATTGTTCATCGCGCGGTGCGATCTTTTCTTGTGGTTCCGAAGGATGTCGGGGACACCATGGTCGTATTCGTGTTGGATGACCGGGAAAGCCGGCAGGAGAGTGGCGCCAGGTTGGTCCCAGCCCATGGCGACACACGCCGCATCGAAGCACCAAGGTTCTTCTTGACTTGCCCAAGCCCGTCTTCTTATTTTGTTGGATCGCAGAATCCGGTTCTCACGCACCAGTCACACCTAACAAAGAGGAGAGGCTCATGGCAAGCATCAGCCCAACCGCCACCGCGACCAGCGCGCCTTTGGAACAGGGTAAAAATTACACCCCGGCTCTTGTTACGCTGACGTCGCTGTTTTTCATTTGGGGATTCATGACATGTCTTAACGACATTCTTATCCCTCACTTGAAGGCAATTTTCACCCTGAATTATGCAGAGGCAGCGCTCGTTCAGTTTGTGTTTTTTGCGGCCTATTTCATTGTTTCATTGCCTTCGGGCGTCATCGTGAGGAAAATCGGTTATAAAGTCGGTATCGTGGTTGGACTGCTTGTTTCCGGACTGGGCTGCGCCCTGTTCTATCCTGCGGCCAGCAGCCAGTCGTATCCCGTGTTTCTCGGCGCGTTCTTTGTTCTTGCTTCAGGGATCACGCTGCTTCAGGTTGCTGCAAATCCCTACGTTGCAATCCTTGGAAAACCGGAAACATCCTCATCGCGACTGGTGCTTACCCAGGCATTTAATTCACTCGGCACCACGGTCGCGCCGTGGTTCGGCTCCGTGCTTATTCTTTCGGTCGCCATCAAATCGGCAGACGAAATCGCCAAAATGGCAGACCCGGCATTGAAAGCCGCCGCACTCCAGACAAACGCCCACGCGGTGCAGATGCCCTACCTCATGCTGGCAGGCGTGTTTGCGCTTATGGCCATTTTCTTCGTGATTATGAAGCTGCCGAAAATCGTTGAAGAACCCCGTGAACCCGGTGCCAAACACGAAGGCACCGTCGAACTTTTTATGAAAACGCTCAAGTACCCCCATCTCGCGCTCGGCGTGCTCGGCATTTTCTTCTACGTCGGCGGCGAAGTCGCCATCGGAAGCTTTTTGGTGAACTACATGAAAGACCTGGTCGGGTTTACCGCGGAGCAGGCGGGAAAGTTCCTGATGTTCTACTGGGGCGGCGCCATGGTGGGCCGTTTTATCGGCGCAGCCGTTCTCCGGTTTATCAAGCCGAGCAAGGTCCTCGCCTTTAACGCCACGATCGTCTGCCTGCTGCTTGTTGTTACCATGGCGACCAAGAGCCATGTTGCGATGTGGTCGGTGCTTGCGATCGGCCTTTTCAACTCCATCATGTTCCCGACGATCTTCACGCTCGCCATTGCAAAACTGGGGCGCCACACCAGTTCGGGTTCCGGCTTGCTCTGCGCGGCGATTGTCGGCGGCGCGCTTGTCCCGCCGCTTATGGGAAAAGTCGCCGATATGATAGGCCTGCATTTTTCCTTTTTCATCCCCCTTATCTGTTATCTGTACATTTTCTATTACGGCTTCAAAGGGTCCACTCCCAAGCTGCCCCAGGGCGTGACCGAAAAAGACTGACGATTGTTAGACACGGCATTGTGCTAGGGACTCTCCGGTGCAGGAATGTGCCGGAGAGTTTTTTATTGATGCCCAGATTCTTATTGTCAAACAATAAAGATGGGCGTTCCCCTCCCCCTCGACAAAGCTCGGGGTCGGGTCGGCCCTCCCTCCGGGCTCGGCTGTCCAGCCTTGTTGCCGGATCGCCCCTATGCCTTGCGGCGGGGTCGACCGGCAATGCGCTCTGGCGCACCCTGCGGTCCTGCCTAACGCGGCGGCAGAGTGGAATCTATTATGTCAAATAACTCTTCCTGCGCCAGATCAATCAGCAATCTGTAATCTAAATTGAAATGCAAACGATTGATTGCGCGCATCTCAAATGCGTCTGTCGCCTGCATTTTGATCCTTAGTCATCCTAAAGTCTTCCCTTGCCGAATGTATTTTACATAAAGCGAACCCTGTTTATCTTGCACGAACGTAATCATGCATTGTGTGAATTGCTCGTATTTTCCTTTAATATATTCGCTTGACGAAACCGGAAAAATCCTACACCCATGAACATCCTCGTCCTCAACTGGCGCGACATGAAGCACCCGCAGGCGGGCGGCGCCGAGGTCCATTTCCAGGAGATCTTCAAACGGTTTGTCAAGAAGGGGCACCGTGTTGTCCTCCTCACCACCCGGTTCCCGGGGTGCGCAGCGCAGGACGAGCAGGACGGGATCACGGTCTACCGCTGGGGGCACACCTACCTTTTCAACTGGGAAGCACCGTTTCTTGTCAGGAAGGTCTTCCGCCGGCATTCCATAGACTGCATCATCGACGACATGAACAAGCTTCCGTTCTTTTCGCCGCAGTGGTTTCCCAAGAAGCCGTGCGGTGTGATCTTCCATCACCTGTTCGGCGCAACGGTGTTCGAGCTCGCGGCGTATCCGCTGGCGCGGTACGTGCAGTTCATGGAGCGCCTGAGCGTGCGGGCGTACCGGAACACTCCCTGCTGCACCGTGTCGCAGAGCACGGCAACGGAGCTTGTCGAGCGCGGATTTTCGCGGGAGAAAATCCGGATCATCGAAAACAGCGTGGACACCGACGCGTACACGCCGGACGCGGCGGTTGCAAAGGAGCCGGACCTGCTGGTGTACGCCGGGAGGCTCAAGAAGTACAAGAACGTTGCGATCGTGCTTGACGCAATGAAACACCTTGCGGAAGCGGGCAGGCGCGTGCGACTCGCGATTGCCGGATCCGGGGACGACGAAAAGAACCTGGCCGCACACGCGGAGCGGCTCGGTATTGCGCAGCAGGTGCAATTTCTCGGCTATGTGGACGAGGCCGCCAAGATCGACTTGTACCGCAGGGCTGCGGTGTTCGTAAACCCCTCGCTCAAGGAGGGGTGGGGCATCACGAACATCGAGGCGGGCGCCTGCGGCACCGCCGTGGTTGCCAACAGCGTGCCCGGCCTGCGCGACTCGGTGCGGCACAACGAGACCGGGCTTCTTTACAAAGAAAACGACCGCAGCGATCTTGTTCAATGTCTCGATGCGGTGCTTTCCAACCCTGCGCTTCGCGCAAGGTTCGAAACAGCCGGCAGGGCGCATGCGCTCCGGTTTTCCTGGGACGAGAGCGCGCGCAGGATGGAGGCATGGGTGACGGAGGCGGTATGCGCAACGTAGGCTGGGCTATTGTCAAGGTCCTCGTGACCGTGGCCGTGCTTGTCTTCATAGTATGGAAGCTGGGCCTCGGGCAGATTCTCTCAACGGTTTCCCAGGCCGATCCCCGGTGGCTGCTCGCCGCGCTTGTCCTGTTTTTTGTGAGCGGGTGGCTGGGCGTGGTGCAGTGGGAGATCATTCTCAAGAACAGGGGAGTCACGCTCCCGTTTTCCCGGGTCTTCTCCCTGTATTTCATCGGCATGTTCTTCAACAATTTCGCGCTGGGAATCATCGCGGGCGACGCGGTGAAAGTCGCCTATATCAAGATCGGCGAGGGGCAGGGCAAGGCCGGGTTCGCCGCCACGTTCCTCGACCGTTTTGCCGGGCTCTGGGTGATGCTCGGCTACGCGGTGTTCGGCAGCGTGCTGCTCATCAAACAGAAGGCGCTCGAAAGCCGGAGCATGACCCTGGCGATTGTCGCGCTGTTCGTCGCGTTTGTCTGCTTCGGCGGCGCGCTCGCGTTCCTCATGTCGAAAAAACTCCAGGCCTTGGTCTTTGCTTTTATCGACAAAATCCCCTTCCGGCGGAAAGACGCGCTCAGGCGGATCCTTGACGAAACAATAATCGAGTCGCACGACGCGCATATCCTCCTGCCTGTGGGCGTGCTGTCGACCGTGGTTCAGTTCATGCGGATCGGCGTGCACATCCTGTGCGCGGGCGCGCTCGGCATGCTTTCCGCAGCGAACATCCACTATTTTTTCATCTTCGTCCCCATCCTCGCCATGATGATGGTGGCGCCGCTCCCGTTCGGCGTGCGGGAAAGCGTGGGCGGTGCGCTGTTCGCCCTTGCCGGGTTCCAGGTGCACGCCGCCATTGTGATGGGTTTTTTGGCGACGCTGGTGGGGAGCGCGGCGAGCCTGGTGGGCGGGATTCTGTTTGTGATGAATAAACTTCATTTGTCAAGGAAACCGGTATGAAACTGTCCGTTGTGGTTCCGCTGCTCAACGAAAACGAAAGCCTTTCTCCGCTCATGGAGGCGATCGATGCGGCGCTTGCACGCGCGGGCATCATATACGAAGTGGTGTTCGTCGACGACGGCAGCACCGACGGGTCCTTTAGGACGCTTTCGGCCCTGGCGAGCCGCTATCCCGGCAGGGTGCGCGCCCTGCGCTTCGGCCGCAACTACGGCAAGGCGGCCGCGCTGTCGGTGGGCATCGAGGCCGCGGCCGGCGATGTTATCGTCACCATGGATGCCGACCTGCAGGACGATCCGGAGGTGATCCCGGACATGGTGAAACTCCTCGACAGCGGCTGGGACGTGGTGAGCGGCTGGAAGAAGAAGCGCTACGACCCCATCACCAAGACGCTGCCGTCCAAGCTGTGGAACTTCACCACGTCGCTCGTCGCAGGCGTAAAGCTCCACGATTTCAATTGCGGGTTCAAGGCGTACCGCGCCGAAGCCGCTAAAAGCCTCGAAATATACGGCGAGCGCCACCGCTACCTGCCCGTGCTTGCCGCCTGGAACGGCTACCGCATCACCGAAATGGTGGTTCCGCACCATCCGCGCAAATTCGGAAAATCGAAATATGGGTTCGGCAGGGGGCTCAAGGGCATCTTTGATCTTCTCACCCTTCTGTTCCTCCGTAAATACATCCGGAACCCCTTGCACTTCTTCGGCCTGGTGGGGGTGCTGCTCGCGCTGCTCGGCTCGCTGGTGATTGCCTACTTCGGCGTGGAATGGATCGTTACGCGGCAGATGCACATCAGGCCCCTTGTTCTTTTGTCAATGGGGGCGATCATCATGGGCATCCAGTTCATATCCATAGGCCTCATCGGCGAGATGATCACGCATTCCGCGCCGAAAAGCGTGTACCGGGTAAAGGAGCGACTGTAAGCAGAGGTTTACAAAATGTGTTGACATGACATTCTCCTGACAATTGACTTCTGCAAACAATAAATAAAGAATTAAAATGCTTTGGGAGCTTCGCGGGGTGCGGCGTACTCAATGAAAATCCTCTGCATCTGCCCCATCGGTATCGGCAATTACCTGATGTGCTACCCGGCGTTCGCCGCGCTCAGGCGGCAAAGGCCGGAGGCGGCGCTCCACCTGCTCGCGCTGCGGCATGGAATTGCCGCAATCGCGGGCGGCGACCCATTGTGGGAGGGAATCCACGTTTTTGACCCGGACAGACTGCGGTCGGGCGCTCTGGAACCCGCGGCCGTGCTGTTTCGGCTGAGAAGCCTGCGGTTTGACGCGAGCCTCTGCTTTTTTCCTTCCAACACCTGGCAGTATTTCGCGTTTCCCCTGCTGTGCGGCATACGGAGGCGGTATGGTTTCCGTTACCGCATCAGGCGTTTGTCTAGTCTCTCGTTTCTCGGCACCGATCTGCTCGCCGTGGACGCAGGGCTCCACGATATTGTTCAGAACCTCCGGCTTTCGGGTTTCTTTCTCAACGAAAACGTCGATGACGCGGACATAACCTTTCCGCGCCAGTTCGGCGAGGAAGACACGCAATGGGCCAAGGATTACCGCCACTCGTGCGCCGGCGGTTCAAAACTCATTGCTGTTCATCCCGGTTCGAGCGTGGAACACGGCATGGACGTGAAGCGCTGGCCGGCCGACCGCTTTGCCGCGCTTGCCGACCGTGCGTGC
The DNA here is from genome assembly GCA_035315105.1 of Chitinivibrionales bacterium. Lineage (GTDB taxonomy): Bacteria > Fibrobacterota > Chitinivibrionia > Chitinivibrionales > FEN-1185 > FEN-1185. The sequence continues at coordinate 97 of DATFYJ010000259.1, read as the reverse complement.
CGCATGCTTGGCGCCCGCGCCCTTATCGTGGGTTCGGCCGATGAGGCGGATGTCAAGCAGACCGTTGCCGCGGCGATGAAGGAAGGCGCGACCGTGG
>DATFYJ010000258.1:0-4255 GCA_035315105.1 Chitinivibrionales bacterium | reverse complement strand
AGGGTTGAAAATTTTGGTCCGCTGTACCAACCAGTGGGAACTATCATTGAGAAATAACCGCCACGCTTCATTAGTGCTACGGCTTTTTCCATAAATAGTGTGTAGGTATCTAAATCTCGTGAGGTTGTTTTGAAATGTACCCGCAAGTAATCGCATTCTTTGCGGTCTAGTGTCGCCCCATACGGCGGATTCCCAATCACCGCATCAAACCCTCCGCTCTTCATTAATTCCTGAAATCCATGTTTCATATCCCAATCAAACGCATTTACCTTGATCCGATCTTCAAGTTCCGCGTCCTCATAAAGCGCCATTGTTAGGACAGGAATACGCATGCAGGGCTGGAACGTCGACAAACTTCTTCTGGGGAAATACATGGTCGGACTACACGCAATACGCATGGTGGTACTGCTGTTCAAACCCTCAGCAAGTACATCAGAAGAAGCCCAATCCTTGGGGACTATACGATATCATTGGCAATGTTGCGGAATGGTGCTTTGATTGGTATGCAATGAACTACGTTACGGCAGGAAATCTTGATCCGACCGGGCCCACAACTGGCACCGCCCGGGTAATAAGGGGAGCGTCATTCATGTCCTTCACAATGGGCCAAGATTATTACATGCTTGAATCGGGCTACCGGGCCAATGGAGCCACTATGGCACCATTCGCAGGTACAAAAGGATTTCGATGTATCTTGGAATTGAGGTAGTGGCGCTGACACTACTTTGTCAAAACAAGCTTGACGGATACCGTCTTTTTCGCGCTCCTTATAGAGCAAAGATAAATGCCTGTTCTCGCTTGCCTGTCCTGGACCAAGAGATCGTACGAAATGCTCGGCTCCACAATGCCTCGGAATAGGATCGCAATGGTCTTGCCTGAAACTGAGGTGAGTGATACGATCAGGTTTTCCCTGATCTCCGAATGAAAACGAATTCCATCCGCAATAGGACGCACCGAATACGGCCTTGAGCTGGCACCAACCACCGACACGTGTACATCCTTTGTCTCTGTCCGCCCGGATAGGCCTTCCTCCATGGCTTTTGTCGAATCGACATCGGCCCATGCCTCCGTTTCCGCATTGCTGCTGCCCAGGTGAATGGTACCGTCGCTGATCCCGAAACCTCTTAGACCGCCAATCCCTGAAGGCTGGGCTCCAAGCGCCAATGTACAAAGGGTCATCACCGCTGCAACGACAAAGAGCACCAGCATTCGCTTATTTTTCATACGACGTTATCTTCTAGTTCCAGATGTATTCTTTTCAAAAATACATTGTCCGGCGCCTGAAGCGGTTTTCCTCACCCTGACCACATCATTCCAAGCTGCTTTGCAAGGCGGCAATTTCATGCCCTTTTCCTGCCGTCAATTCTCCCTCCTAATGTATAATTAAGAGTCCCTTCTTTTCAAGGAGAACGTTGATGGAACAATACGATTTTTCCATTCCCATGCTCGGCACGCCGCACATCCCGTCGCCCATCAGGCTGTCGAAGAAACCGGACGACCTGGTTGCGAATTTCGCCACCGATGACCAGTTCATATTATATGACATCAATGCCACGACGGAGTCTTCGTCCGGCCTGTTTGCAAAGCAGAATCTGCTCGAGATGGCCGGACCCCGCGAGAAGATTTTCTTTGATCCCGCAAAAGTCAATGCGGCCATCGTGACCTGCGGCGGGCTGTGCCCCGGCCTCAACGACGTAATCTATTCCATTGTGATGAGCCTGTGGCACCGGTACGGCGTGCGCAGGATAACCGGCATCCGGTACGGCTACCGCGGCCTGCTGCCGGAATTCGGTGTGCCCGCCATCGACCTCTCGCCCGACATCATTGTCGGTTTTCACGCCATGGGCGGCACCCTGCTCGGCTCTTCGCGCGGCGGCGGCGAAAAGATCCCGCTCATGGTCGACGCCATAGAACAGATGAACATCAACATGCTCTTCGCCATCGGCGGCGACGGTACCATGAAAGGCGCGCTTGCCATTTCGGAGGAAGCAAAAAAGCGCGGCACCAGGCTCGGCGTGATCGGCGTACCCAAGACCATCGACAACGACCTTGCGTTCTGCGAGCGTTCCTTCGGGTTCGAGACCGCGGTGTCGCTCGCGGTCGAGGCAGTGGAGAGCGCGCACGTTGAGGCGCACGACGTGATGAACGGCATCGGCATCGTCAAAGTGATGGGCCGCGACTCCGGGTTCATTGCCGCGCACACCGCGCTCGCTTCCGGCGATGTCAATTTTGTGCTTATTCCCGAGGTCCCGTTCGAACTCGACGGCGAAAAAGGCCTGCTCGCCTCCCTCACGAGACGCATCGAGTCGCGGCACCACGCCGTGATCCTCGTTGCTGAGGGAGCGGGCCAGAACCTTGTGGGCGAGACCGGCGGCCACGACGCGTCGGGCAACAAGAAGCTCGGCGACATCGGCGGGTTTCTCAAACAACGCGTGGAGGCGTTCTTCGACAAGAAGGGCGTGGAGGTGAGCGTCAAGTACATCGACCCGAGCTACATGATCCGCAGCGCGCCCGCCATCACCACCGACTCCATCTACTGCGCGCGGCTGGGGTCCAACGCCGTGCACGCGGCCATGGCCGGCAAGACCGAGGTGCTCATCTCCCTTGTCAACAACAACTTCGTCCACCTGCCGATACGGCTCGCGGTCTCGAAACGCAACCGGGTCGATCCTGAGAGCCCGTTATGGAGAGATGTGATTGACAGGACCGGGCAGCCGTTACTACTAAAGAGTTGACAATCACGTAATAAAGAAAGAGGCTCTGGTGGGGAAAGGCCTGCGGCCGCTCCCCTGGGGTGCAGCTTCCTCCCGCCGATAACGGCGTGAGGCGATCTGCACCCACACCCCTCACAGCGGGAACACGCACGATGCACGCCGCATTAAGAACGGCGTGCGTGTCGCGTTCCCGCAACGCCTTCCTGTAGGTGGTGCCGAAGACGGCACAAGAAAAACCCGCATCGGACATTCGTTTCGGTCTTCCATGCCGCAAAGCGGCATACCTATGTGGTTGCGTTGCGAAGGGGCGACGACTCGCGAGTGTCAAGCGAGCGACTTTGGCGCGCCCCTTCGCAGGAGGGGGTGTGCCGAAGACCCCGCAGGGCTACCGCAGGCAGACCGAGGAGGCTAAGGCCAGGGGGAAACGCCGCGAGGCGGTGCCCCCACCAAATTCAATACTATTTCTATTGTTCTCTTCTCTTGAATTTTCCCCTGCATGAACTATTTTTCACCCTCCCATTTTACTTCCATCAACAAGGAGCATCCGTATCATGGCACCGCACATCAACCTCTGGGAAAACCTGCCGTATCAGGTTGCGGACATCGGACTTGCCGACTGGGGCCGCAAAGAAATGGACATCGCCGAAAAGGAAATGCCGGGCCTCATGGCCGTGCGCGAGAAATACGCCGCGGAACAGCCGCTTAAAGGCGTGCGCATTTCCGGGTCGCTGCACATGACCATCCAGACCGCGGTGCTCATCGAAACGCTCGTTAAACTGGGCGCGCAAGTGCGGTGGGCATCGTGCAATATTTTTTCCACCCAGGACCACGCCGCAGCTGCCATTGCCAAGGCGGGCGTGCCGGTCTTCGCCTGGAAGGGCGAGTCGCTCGAAGACTACTGGGCGTGCACGTTTCAGGCGCTCACGTTTCCCGGGAACAAGGGCCCGCAGCTCATTGTTGACGACGGCGGCGACGCCACGCTCCTCATTCATAAAGGGTATGAGCTCGAAAACGGAGACACATGGCTCAATTCCTCTTCCGCAAGCCACGAGGAAGGCGTCATCAAGGACCTGCTCGGGAACGTGCACCGGAAGCGGCCCGGCCACTGGCACGACGTCGTGAAGGAATGGAAAGGCGTGTCCGAGGAGACCACCACGGGCGTGCACCGGCTGTACCAGATGGAACAGGCGCACAAACTTCTGGTTCCGGCGATCAACGTGAACGATTCGGTGACCAAATCGAAATTCGACAACATCTACGGGTGCCGCCACTCGCTCGCCGACGGCATCCTGCGCGCCATGGACGTGATGCTCGCCGGCAAGATCGCGGTGGTGTGCGGCTACGGCGACGTGGGCAAGGGATCGGCGGAATCGCTGTCGTCGCAGAAGGCGCAGGTGTGGGTCACTGAAATCGACCCGATCTGCGCGCTCCAAGCCTCCATGGCCGGCTACAAGGTGACCACGGTGGAAGACGCGCTCCCCTTTGCAAACCTGTACGTCACCACCACCGGCAACTGCGAGATCATCACCATCGACCACATG
>DATFYJ010000257.1:0-3791 GCA_035315105.1 Chitinivibrionales bacterium | reverse complement strand
GCGCAGGTGAGGGTTCGTTATGCCGGTTTTGTTAAAGGCGTCATACGAGGATGTTGTATTTTAAGTCAATTGTTCTCAGATGAAAAGGTGCTTGCCGTCCATTCCCGAGAGGAAACAATGCCGCAAAAAGGCCTGTACGATCCGTTCTTCGAACACGATAGCTGCGGCGTCGGGTTTGTCGCGCATGTCAACGGAAGCCGCAGCCACGACATTGTAACCAACGGCATAACCATTCTCAAAAACCTGGTGCACCGCGGCGCCATCGGCGGCGACCGGAAAACAGGCGACGGCGCAGGCATGCTCACCCAGGTTCCGCACGAATTCCTTGCCGCCGAATGCGCGAAAACGGGGTTCGCGCTTCCGTCGGCGGGAAGCTACGGCGTTGCAATGCTTTTTATGCCGCAGCCCGCAAAAAAGCGCAAAGAGGCGCGCAATGTCGTTGAAACGGTGGTGAAAACCGAAGGCGGAACCTTGCTGGGCTGGCGCGACGTGCCGGTGAAGCCCGATTGTCTGGGCGAACTTGCCGCCGCGAGCATGCCGTTCGTCTGCCAGGCGTTTGTTTCCTTCGAGGGGCTGTCCGGCACCGCGCTCGAACGCAAACTGTATATCGCCAGAAAATGCATGGAGCGCGAAGCCGCCGTTGCCGGGTTGTCCATGGACGACTTCTACATTACTTCGCTCTCTTGCGCGACAATCAACTACAAGGGGATGTTTGTCGCCCCGCAGTTCGACGCGTTCTATCCGGACCTGCTCGACAAAAATTTCACAAGTGCGATAGCGCTTGTCCATCAGCGGTATTCCACCAACACATTTCCGTCGTGGTGCCTGGCGCAGCCGTTCCGCTACTGCGCGCACAACGGCGAGATAAACACCCTGCGCGGCAACATCAACAAGATGAACGCCCGCGAGGCGACGCTTTCATCGCCGCTGTTCGGCCCCGACATCAAGAAGGTCTTTCCGGTTATCGCCCCGGGTGGCAGCGATTCGGCCATGTTCGACAACGTGTTCGAGCTGCTGGTTCTGGGCGGCAGGTCGCTCGAACACTCCATGATGATGATGATTCCCGAGGCGTTCGGGCCGCGGTACCACATCAGCGAGGACAAACGCGCGTTCTACGAGTACCATGCGGGCATCATGGAGCCGTGGGACGGGCCCGCGGCCATCTCCTTTACAGACGGGACAATCGTCGGCGCCGCGCTTGACCGCAACGGCCTGCGCCCGGCGCGCTACGTGGTCACGCGCAGCGGGCTCGTGGTGCTCGCGTCCGAGATAGGCGTGCTCGACATCCCCGCGAGCGACGTGCTGGAAAAGGGAAGGCTCGCTCCCGGCAAAATGATGCTGGTTGACACCGCGCGCAACCGCGTGGTGTCCGACAACGAGATAAAGGCGTCGGTCTCGCGCCGCAAGCCCTACCGCCGGTGGCTGGAAAGCAACAGGATCGAGCTCAAGGGGCTGTTCGGTGTTCCCGGTCCGGTGCGCATCGAGCGGGAGTCGCTCGTCGCCAACGAAAAGGCATTCGGCTACTCGCTGGAGGACGTGAGCCTTATCATCGCGCCCATGGCCGAGAACGCACAGGAGCCCGTGGGCTCCATGGGGAACGACGAGGCGCTCGCCGTGCTGTCGGAGCGGCCGCAACTCCTGTTCAACTACTTCAAGCAGCAGTTCGCGCAGGTGACCAACCCGCCCATCGACCCGTACCGCGAAAACCTCGTGATGTCGCTCATGAGCTTTGTGGGCAGGGAAAGCAACCTTCTTGACGAAAGCGAGCAGCACTGCCGCCAGCTCAAGCTGTCGCATCCGATTTTGTCGAACGACGACGTCGACAAGCTGCGCGCCATGGCGGTGCGGGGGTTTTGCTCCTGTGTGCAGCCGATCCTATTTGAGCCGCAGAAGCAGTCTCTCGAACAGGCCGTCAGGGAGATGGTCGCCTGCGTCGAGAAGAAGGTGGATGACGGCTGTTCGCTTGTTATTCTCAGCGACCGCGGGGTTGACAAAACTCATGTTCCCATTCCGTCGCTGCTGGCCGTTGCCGCTGTGCACCACCACCTGGTGAGGACCGGGAAACGCCATCTCACCGCCATTGTGATCGAGACCGGCGAGGCCCGCGAGGTGATGCACGTTGCGTGCCTCATGGGGTTCGGCGCGAGCGCCATCAACCCGTATCTCGCCTTTGAGGTGATCGCCGAGCTCGCGGAGAGGAAGGAACTGGCAGCGGATCTTTCGCTCGAATCGGCAATAGAGAATTACATCACCGCGTTGAAAAAGGGTCTCCTCAAAATCATGTCGAAGATGGGGGTCTCGACCATCCGCTCGTACAAGGGCGCGCAGATTTTCGAGGCGGTTGGGCTCGGCAAGGATCTGATCGACGCCTATTTTCCCGGCACGCCGTCGCGGATCGGCGGCATAGGCATTGAGGCTGTTGCGCGGGAAGCGGTTGCGCGACACGTGGCGGCGTTCGAAAACGGCGCAGCGCCGCAGGGCCTCGACCCCGGCGGCAGATACCATTACCGCGAGTTCGGCGAGAAGCATCTGCTCACGCCGGTTGCGGTTGCGCTCCTCCAGAAAGCAGTGCGTACGAACGATCCCGCCGTCTTCTCGCAGTATTCCGCTCATGTCAACAATGCCGGCGCGAACCTCTGCACGCTGCGCGGCCTGTTTTCATTCAAGAAAATACAGCCCGTGCCGCTCGACGAGGTCGAGCCGGTTGAATCAATTGTAAAGCGGTTTGTGACGTCGGCAATGTCGTTCGGTTCCATCAGCAAAGAGGCGCACGAGACGCTCGCCGTTGCCATGAACCGGCTGGGTGCGGCGAGCAATTCCGGCGAGGGCGGCGAAGACGAAGAACGCTATGTCCCGCTTGCCAACGGCGATTCGCGAAAGAGCGCGATAAAACAGGTGGCTTCGGCGCGGTTCGGCGTGACGAGCAATTACCTTGTCAATTCGAGAGAGCTTCAGATAAAAATGGCGCAGGGCGCAAAACCGGGCGAGGGCGGACAGCTCCCCGGCAACAAGGTTGACAAGGCGATAGCAAAGGTGCGCCACAGCACGCCGGGCGTGATGCTCATTTCGCCGCCGCCGCATCACGACATCTATTCGATAGAAGATCTTGCGCAGCTCATTTTCGATCTCAAGAACGCGAACCGCGAGGCGCGCATTTCCGTAAAGCTTGTCGCCGAGGTCGGCGTGGGCACGGTGGCCGCGGGAGTGGCGAAAGGCCGTGCCGACATGGTGCTCATCAGCGGCCATGACGGCGGGACCGGCGCGTCGCCGCTGTCGTCCATCAAGCACGCGGGCATTCCCTGGGAAATAGGGCTCGCGGAAACCCAGCAGGTGCTGGTGAAGAACCGGCTGCGCGGTTCCATTCGTGTCCAGTGCGACGGTCAGATGAAAACCGGCCGCGACGTGGTGACCGCGGCATTGCTCGGAGCGGAGGAATTCGGGTTCGGCACGGCCGCGCTCGTCACGCTCGGCTGTGTCATGATGCGCAAGTGTCATCTCAATACCTGCCCCGTGGGCGTTGCCACGCAGGATCCGCAGCTCCGCAAACGGTTTACGGGCAAACCTGAGTACGTCATCAACTTCATGCGCTTTGTGGCGCAGGAAGTCCGGCAGTACATGGCCCAGCTCGGGTTCCGCACCATGGACGAAATGGTCGGCCATTCGGATGTGCTGGAAGCAAACCATGCGGTCGCGCACTGGAAAACGCGGGGCCTCGACTTTTCGGCCCTGCTTGCTCCGCCGGAACGCGATGCCGGTCAGCCGCTGCGCTGCATGTCGAAACAGGTGCATGA